>CAYWQI010000089.1:0-1524 GCA_964460535.1 Candidatus Woesearchaeota archaeon | reverse complement strand
CTAAAAATGAAAACTTTAAATATCAACTCATACTTTATATTATTAAATGAAACAACAAGATTTTTACAAAAAATATCGTTGGTTTTTTACTAAATCAAACAAACTAGTTTACGGTGGAAAATCTGCAGAACAAAATGAACTTATTGTTAAAGAACTTTTAAAACAATTTCAAAAAACAAAAAAAGATTATCTTTTAATGCATACAAAAATTCCTGGAAGCCCATTTGCAGTAATTCGAGCCCCAATATCAAAAATAAGTGAAAGAGATTTGCAAGAAACAGCTATCTGGACAGGTTGTTTTTCTCGAGCTTGGAGACAAGGAATGAAATCAGTTGAAGTTGATATTTTTAAATTATCAAATGTTAAAAAACCAAGTAAATTAAAACCAGGAACTTTTTCAGTTTCAAAAAAAGACAAGACAATTAAAGTGAATCTTAAATTAGTTTTAATAAATCAAAAATCTCTTCTTCGAGCAGTTCCTGAAATTACACCAAAAAAACAAAATAATATTTTAGCAAAAATAACTTCTGGAAGTATAACAAAAGACAAATTCGCAGAACAACTTTCAAAACAATTAGGAAAACCAAAAGAAGAAGTCTTAAATGCTCTTCCTACTGGTGGATTTAAGAGGATTTGAAAAGATTAAAGAATAAGAACCCAAATCACAACATTTAAATATCCTATATATCTATATATAATATGAAAAAACAGAATTTATTACATAGCCCGACACTAGAATCTGTATTAATGGTAGAAAAAACTATTGAGAAATATAGTCAGGAATGTGGGAAATATCAGTTATGGAAAAAACTTCCTAGAAAAATGATGTATCAGACTTTTTTAGTTATACTAGATTATCTTGAAACCTCAGGAAAAATAATTATTGACAATGAAGGTTGTATAATTTGGACATGGAATCCTGATGAGATTAAGAGATTAAAAAAAGAAGGTTTAATGGTGAGATGAAAAAGGAAATAAAAGTAGCTTTTGCAAACTCTAAGATTAAAAAATCTTTTGATGAACTTAAAAAAGGGAAATTTCATGAAGAACAATTATATAAATTTATAATTCGTTCATTAGATGATTTAAAACAAAATCCTTTTTGTGGAACAAAAATTCCAAAAAAAATTTGGCCTAAAGAGTATAAATCCAAATATAAAATTGATAATCTATGGAAATATAATCTTCCAGATGCATGGAGATTAATTTATACTTTAAGAAGCAATGAGCTAGAAATCGTTAGCATGGTTTTAGAATGGTTTGACCACAAGAGTTATAATAGGAAATTTAATTATTAAAACATAAAATGCCAGAAAAAATACCTCAAATCCAAATAGGAAAGCAAGGAATAACAGAAAACTTCCTTCAAACTTTAAAAAGTTATTTTGATAAACATAAAAATGTCAAGATTTCTGTTTTACCCTCAGCAAGGCCTGAAGGAAAAGAAGGTAAAAAACAAGTCAAAGAATATAATAAACAAATTTTAGATTATTTAGGAAAAAAATTCACTTCAAGAGTTATTGG
>CAYWQI010000088.1:0-1548 GCA_964460535.1 Candidatus Woesearchaeota archaeon | reverse complement strand
CACCAAGAACAGTTGTAGCACATCTAAGTGTTGCACGAATATTTGCTTTTGCAATTGAAATCGTATTGTGTAATACTAATCCTTGAGAGATAAAAGTTTTTGTTGGTGGAACTGTAACATCATAAACCCATTTATATTTTTTATCTTTGATTTTTTCGACTTTTTTAATTTTTATGAATTTTATTTCTGAAGTAAGAAACTTCTCAAATTCTTTTGCGGTATTTAATAATTCTGGATTGTTTTTTATTTTCTTTTTTGCAATTTCAAGATGTTTTAATACTAATTTTCTGTGAGAATTTTGTTTTCTACTAATTAGGGTTGTAAATGTTCCATCGCAAGCTTTACAATTTTTCAAGAAACTATTAAACGTCATTAGAAATTCGTATGGGATAGTATCTCTTGTATTTAATTTTCTTTTGCTTCTTTGTAGGAATTCTGAAATTTTTTTGATTTTTTGAATATCTTTGAATTTGTTATTATTTGTTATTATCTGCTCAAATTTTTCAAGATTTTCTTCTCCAGCAATTACAATTTTGTAATATTTTGATAGTCCTCTTTTTTCAGTTGCAACATATGAAATAATTTCTAAATTTAGCAATAAATCTTGTAGATCTTCTGCCATTTTAATAGAACTTGTTGTAAATCCACATTTTTCGCTATCGAAAAATCCGTCTCCCATAAAATAGCCTTGGAGGAATTTTTCTTTAATCTCTTCTTTTGACATTTTAATTTTTTGAGGAATTCTTTTTTCTGGTGCTTTATTAAGAAATTCTGGAAAGTTTAATTCGAAGAATTTATGAAATGGCTTTGAAATGATTCTTGCAGTAAATAAATCTTTAGTTGCTTTTTTTCTTTTTTCTTTGGTTTTTATATCTTTAAGAACTGAGACCTTAAATTCTTTATTTATTTCTTCAATAATTTTGTCAATTAATTCTTCGTTTGTATTTGAAACTCCAATTTCATAGTTTCTTGTTTTTTCGTTTTTATAATTATGTCCCTCTGCACCGTAAAATCCTAAGAAATAAGCTATTTGTGAGTTTAAAGTTTTAGGCAATTCAATTTGTTTATTTCTTGAATTTAGTTGGATTTGTTCTAGGTTCTGAGTTTTTCCTTTATTTTTTGTATGTCTAGGCATAGGTGCAAGCATTCCTTTTTTAATTAGTGCTGCGGAAATTTCTTTGATTTCATTTCCTTGATATACAAAAACTGGGTGTTCTGGAGTCACAGTTATGCTTCTGCCATTTGAGTACGTGATTTTATAATATTCTTTTGGTGCTAGGTGCCTACTAATTCTTTTAGGAATAATCTTAGTGATTTTATTAAAATCTGTAGTTAGTAGTTCTTTGGTTTTTATGTCTAAGATTTCACAATCAATTCCTCGTATAATTTTATTTTTATTTTCTTTGAAATATTTTTCGACATAATCTCCGATTTTTTCACTTGAGCCATCTGCAAATTGAAGTTCGAAATCATAATGATAACATTGTTGCTCGAGCGCTTCATGCATTGCAGAGGTATCATCATCACTCATTTTATCCATCTCATCAA
>CAYWQI010000087.1:0-1552 GCA_964460535.1 Candidatus Woesearchaeota archaeon | reverse complement strand
ATGAAAATCAAAAGAGAAAAATAAAAAAGGTTGTTGAGAGGTTGTTGAAATGAGGCTTCATTTAGGATGTGGTAGGGACTATAAAAAAGGATATATTAATTGTGATATATCTCCAGAAGTAAAACCAGATAAAATTGTAGATTTAGAAAAAAAACTTCCATTTAAAGAGAGTTCAATTGAAGAAATAGTTGCAAACCATGTTTTAGAACATATAGAAAATTTTGTCCAAGTAATGCATGAATTCCATAAAATTTGTAAGAAAGATGCATTAATAAATCTAAAAGTTCCTTTTTATTCTTCTTGGGGGCAATTTAATGACCCTACACACAAAAGATTTTTTAGTCCTTTTACATTTAATTATTTTAATAAGAGTAATTACTCCCACGAGGTTAATTCAAATGAAAAAATGTTTGAAATTATAAAAGTCAAAATAAATTTCGGGGTTGGATCATCAAGCAAATTAAATTTTATTTTTAATCCATTGGTTAATTTAAATCAAAAATTCTATTGTAGATTTTTTGCTTGGATATTTCCTTGTTCTGAGATAGAATTTATTTTAAAGGTTATAAAATGAATAAAATTAAAGGGGAATTAAAGGAAATAATTGTTGGAAGAAAAACATCTCTAATTGATAATGCTATTTTTAAAATTTCTGGAGGAAGAAGTTCAGGATGGAAAATTGGAAATCAGATAAGAAGTTTTTTATATGGCTCAAAAAAGAAAATTTCTAAAGAACCAATTATAATCCTTGGAGGGTATCCTCGTTCTGGAACAAGTTTAATGCAACTAATATTAGGGCAACACCCAGATGTTATTTCTCCACAACAAGAAATACATTTATTCCAAGACATTAAGGAGAGAAAAATGCTTAAAGAAGAACTTTCTTTATCAAAAAAAGAAAGAAATGAACTAAAAGAAGAAAAAGATCTCATAAAAATAATTGAAGAAATACTCGAGATATATAAAAAACGAAATAATGCTAAAATTGTTTTATTAAAACAACCAAAACACATTTTCTTAGCAAAAGAAATTCTAAAATATTTTCCTCATGCAAAATTTATAAATATGATTCGTGATGGAAGGGATGCCACAATGTCTCAAAGAAAATATTGCTTATATCCCGGAGTAAAAGAATGGCCTTTTGATTGGTGTTGTAGACAATGGGTTACATGTGTTAGAATTGCAGAAAAATTTTCTAAAGATAAGAGATTTCTCACTATAAAGTATGAAGATTTAGTGAACAATCCTAAAGAAGAACTTAGAAAAATATTAAAATTCTCTGGACTAAAAAAAGTTCAATTAGATTCTTTATTAGAGTTTAATAAAAACATCAATAAAAATAGATACAAAACACATCCTGGCTTAAGAAAAAAAATCTATAATAAAGCAGTTGGAAAAGGATTAAAAAAAATGAATAGAAAAGACAAAGAAACATTTAAAAAAATTGCAGGAAAGGATTTAATTAAATTGGGTTATGTAAAAGATAACAATTGGTAAATGAAAAAAACTAAAGTCTATTTACAATATCCTTGGAAATTTCCTGATTCACCTT
>CAYWQI010000086.1:0-1655 GCA_964460535.1 Candidatus Woesearchaeota archaeon | reverse complement strand
CTTGAAATGCTGTCCTTAATCAATGCAGAAATAATTATATTACTATCTAGCACTATTTGCATTAAATCTTAAAGCGGCGGATCTTTTTATCTTTTTTCCTAGTTTTTCGGCATCTTTTTGGGAAAGTTTGCTTTTTGAGGCGAGCCTTTCTATTTCCTCGAGATCATTTATCCTTTGTTCTATTGCTTGCCTTGCTACTTCGCTCCACTTCATTTCTCTAAATAATTTCATTCTTTTCATCAATTCGTTTGGTACAGAGAGAGTTATATTTGGCATACATATTTATGTGGTTTCACATATTTAAGTATTTTGGTTTTATGAAATTTCTTATAGCAGGTTGATAATTTGAAAGAAAGAATAATAAACTATTTCACATCATGTTACATATGTATCATATAAGTTACAAAGAAAAAGATCTCTTGATTATGGAAACTGGGGGATTGGGAGAAGAAACTAAAAAAGTTATTAAAAAGAATTTTTCTAAAAAAATTTAAAATTAGAAATATTTAAATACCTTAAAAGAGGTATAATTATACCTTTTAGGAGGTAAGATGTTAACAAAAAAACAATTAAAGATATTAGGGATTTTTCAGAGAAAAATTGATAGAAAGATAAATTGGAAAGAGTTAAAAGAATTATCCTCAGAAAAATCTAGTTCTGTAATACAGAGAGCAGTCAAGGCTTTTTTAGAAGAAGAATTGATTTATGAAGAAAAAATTGGAACCTCTAAGAGATATAATCTTAATTTAAATAATCCAAAAATATTTTCTTATTTTGAAATTTATAACCTGGAAAAACTTCCAAAAAAAGTAATAGATATTTTGAAAGAGATAGAAGAAAGAATATCAAAGTATACTTCTTTTTATTCCATAGTAATTTTTGGATCATATTCTTCTGGAGAACAAAAAAAAGATTCTGATTTGGATTTGGCAATATTTATTGAGAATGAAAGGAAAAGAAAGGATGTTGAAAATGTTTTGAAATCAATGGAAATAAGATCTTTAATAAAAATTGATGGGCATGTTATTAATGAAAAAGAGTTTTTAGAAATGTTGAAAGTAGATTATGAAAACTTAGGGAAAGAGATATTTAGAAAACATTCTTCAGTTTATAACTCTCAAATATTTTATTCATTAATTAAAAAAGGGATAGAAAATGGAGCTAAATTATAATATTTATTTAGAAAGAGCTGAGAATGAAATAAAAATTGCAGATATATCTTATTTTGTTAGTGAAAATAAGAAAATACAAAAAGATAAATTTAGAATTGAAAAGCCAGATACATTTTATAGTGCAGTTATTTCTCACTCTTATTATTGTATATTTTATTGTGCAAAGGCCTATCTTTCAAAGAAGGGAATAAAAATAAAGGCTCCTGAAGAGCACAAAAAAACTTATGAAAAATTTAAGAAATTAGCTCTTAAAGGGATTGTTGATAGAGAACTTTTGAAAATATATTCTGATGCTATAATTAAGGCAGACAATTTATTGAATATATTTAAATCTGAAAGAAAAAAGAGAGGGATTTTTACATATCAGAAACTTTCCCAAGCAAATAAACTCCCTGCTAAAGAATCTCTTGAGAATTCCAAATTATTTTTTAAAATAATTTACAATCTATTGAAATAAAATTCACATTTAAATTAATTTAATTG
>CAYWQI010000085.1:0-1662 GCA_964460535.1 Candidatus Woesearchaeota archaeon | reverse complement strand
GGGTGGTTTTTTATATTCCTAAAACATTCATTATTTTTTGAAATTTTCTTTCAAGTTCTTTAATTGTGGAATCATTTTTTATTGAGTAATCTGCAAGTTCCATGCATTTTCCTACTTGTTGTCCTAGGGAGTGTTTTTCTTTTAAGTCTCTAGAATCTATTTTTATGAATTCTTTCCATGTTTTTGGGTCGCTATTTTTGTTTCTTTTTATAGCTCTTTTGAATCTTGTTTCTTGAGGAGCATTTATAGATATTAAAATAAAATCTTTAAAATGTTTTTTAAGTTCAATAATTTCTGAAGGATTTCTTATTGCATCTATAACTGCATTTTTTGGAGAATCTTTATTTATTTTTTTAATTAATCTCAGAGTCCATGCAGATGCTCCTTGTTCTTTTCTTAAGGAATTTCCAACATCCTGAAGAACACTTCTTTCTAGTTTCAATCCTCTTTTTTTTGTTTCTTTTCTTACTTCATTAGAATGAGAATAATAAGAAAAACCCTTTTCTTTTAAAAAATCAATTAAAACTCCTTTTCCTGCAGCAATTCTTCCAGTAAAACCAATTAACATTATTAATTAAAACAATTTTTATTTATATATTTTCTGAGGAATTTTAAAGTGACAGATTAAAAGAACTAAAAAAGAGTAGTAAAGATACCTTAAAGTAAAAGGATAAATATAAATAGTTTATTTACTTAATAAATATGATGGATAAGGATAAGATATACTCTGTGTTGCATTCAATTGGATTTAATAGTAATGAGATTCATGTTTATTTAAATTTATTAAGTTCAGGAAAAGCTTCTCCTTCTGAGGTTTCAAAAACAACACAAATACATAGGTCAAATACATATGATATTCTTGAAAAATTACATGAAAAAGGAATTGTTGATAAGTCAGTTGAAAATGATAAAAAGTATTTTTCTCCTATTGATCCAGATGATTTATTGGATTATTTAAAACAAAAAGAAAGAGAATTAGAGAGTATTATTCCAGAAATGAATAAATTACAAAATACAAAAGTTGAAACAGAAAGGGTTTTTCTTTCAGAAGGAATGAATTCTGTTAAAAATATTCTTAATCATCTTCTTGATTATAATTCTCCTATATCTTCTTATGGAATACCAAAAGAAAGCATTGAAATACTAGGTGGTTTTATTGAAGAATTTCATAGGAAAAGAATTAAGAGAAAAATTCCATTTAGAGCAGTATATGATTCTAAATCAATATCTTATGTAAAAAAATTGAATAAAATGGATTTTACTGAAGCAAGATTTTATCCTTTAAAACATCCTCAAGTTTCTACAATAGTATGTAGTGATAGGGTAATAACTATTATCTGGAATTCTCCAATAACTGTAATAAATATTCTAAGTGAAAGAGTTGCTGAAACTTATAGTGACTATTTTGAGATACTGTGGAAAGAATCTGAAGTGAATTTAGAGTAATAACAATTTTGTGTTTTTAAAAAACTACAATAGTTTAAATATTTTTGATACTTATTGTAATTATGATAATTCAAAAAAATAATTGTGTTAATTGTCTTGAACCAATAACTAATCCAATTTGCATTAATTGCCATATTAAGGAAATATCTTCGTGGTTAAAAGACAAAGGAATTAATTCTGTGGCAATAAGTGTTTTATTAAATGAAATAAAAAAAC
>CAYWQI010000084.1:0-1817 GCA_964460535.1 Candidatus Woesearchaeota archaeon | reverse complement strand
CAATAAAATGAACAAAAAAGCACAAGCAAACATGGACTTAGAAGAATTGATAAAATTAATAATCTTTTTACCGATACTTTTAGCAATAGTGGGAGTTATTTTTGGAACACTTGGTTCAATCAATCAAAAAGACTGCCCAGAGTGTGAAAATTGTACTCCTTACAAACAAAACCTATCAAATCTTTCTGAACAATTAGAAATTTGTAAAAATCAATCAAAAGAAATTGTTTATGTTAATCAAACTATTGAAGTCGAGAAAAAAGTTCCAGAATTAATCGGAAGCCCTCCTATAAAGTATATCATAATCGAAATTTCCTTATTATTAGCTTTAGTTTTTAGTATAACTTTGTTTAAATTTAAATGGTCTGAAAAAATTGAGAAGAAAATAGAAAAATATGAGAAGGTTGTTAGGTGGTTTAAAATTGGGTCTGTAATCGTTTCAATATTAATATTTATTAGATTGTTTTGGATTTTGATAAGGATGTTTTAACTCCTAAATAATTATAAAATAAAACCAAAACAATTATAAACTTTGATGCATTAATTATAATGTTGGCTTGGTTGGGTGGCAATCGGTCACTCACTGAGGAAACCCAACTTCCCAACGCTATTAATTTTTACTATAAAAATAAATTGATGAAACTTCTTTTTTATTATCCTGAGTAGAGACTTTGTGTTCTTTTGATAGAATTATCTTCCATCCCTCATCTAAAATATCCTTTGCCCACTGAACAGACTTTTGACCTCTATTGGCTTTAATCCAATATGAACAAGTACAGACAATCAAATCAGATATCTGAAGCATTTCAGATTGGGACATTTCTAAGGTTATTATTTTTTCTATTAAATGATTATTTGTAACATATGTTGTTCCTTTTTCATAAAATGTTTTGAACCAACTACAAACTTCTCCACAATTATTCATTGTATCTGAAAACAAAATACTCAATTCTTTTTTCTGCTTTTCTCTGGAAATATCCTCTACATTTAAACATATCCTTTCGAATAAACACTCATAAGTAAGTTGCATTTTATTTCTTATTCTTGGAGAATTGTCTTTATCGACCTTACAAATACAAACTCTTATTGGAAGATTTTTTAAAAATTTATAAAATTCTTTTAAAAATTCTTTTCTTTTTTCTATTGGAAAACTAGATAACCACTTTTTTCCTTGGATAATCATTTTCATATCAATTTTTCTAGTTGAAGTTCCAAAATGTTTTTTCTGGATTTCTTTGAATCCATCCATCGTCTTTTCATAATCAAAATCATCTACACAAAAACCACCCACAACCAAGTCTCTCTCCTCTCTTGTGACACCGCTTTCATCAGTATACCAAAGAATCATTTTTTTAAATCTCCATTCACCTGATACAACCGCTCCTCAATTTCCTTCACAACCTTATGATAACCTTCCTTCCCACCAAACATCTTTATAATCTCTAAGGGTCTTCCAAACTTGTTTAAAGGACTAACTCTTAATACTTCAGCATCTTCTAAATTCTCTATTCCTTCATCACTATATTTTTCTAGAAGTGCATTAATTACTTCTCTTGCTTGAGGCCCGTATTTATCAAAATAAGAATCTCTTTTTACTTTTCTTGCTCTCTCGCTTCTTGTTAATGGTTTTTTACCATAAGCTACATGGAGAATTAAATCAAAGGGGTCATACTCCTTTCCATTAGGGATTGTTTCTCTAAGAGCATCAAATATAATGCCTTTTTGATGAAGCTCTTCTATTAAAGCTCTTTTTTGATCAAGTATATTCCACTTTTGAATGAAGTCATTAAGTGATTTGTATTCTTTTTTAATAGATT
>CAYWQI010000083.1:0-1898 GCA_964460535.1 Candidatus Woesearchaeota archaeon | reverse complement strand
AAAATGCCTCACAAAAAAATAACAGGAACCTTGATAAAAAACTATATACATTGTAAAAGGCAAGCATGGTTGTATTATCATGGAATAAATTTTCAAAATGAATTAACTAAAATTGGGAAATTAAGGCACATTGATGCTGGAAGCGAAGAACTTGTTTTTGATGAGATAAAGATTGATAAAATAAAAAAGAACGAAGTAATTGAATTTAAAAAAACCTCTTCGAACCTTGAAGGAACAAAAATGCAATTATTGTATTATCTCTATATTTTAAGAAAAAACGGAATAGAAAAGACAGGAAGATTAAAAGATTTAACTTATAAAGAAGAATATACATTAAGATTAGATGAGGAAAATTTAATTAAAGTAGAAAATCTTATTAATGAAATAGAAAAATTTTTAGAAGAAACTAAAAAAATACCTCAAAAAATGAAAAAAAGGAAAGATTGCAAAAAATGTTCTTTTTTTGATTATTGCTGGTCAACATAAAATGGATTTATTTATAACCTCAAGCGGAGAATTAAAAAGAAAAGATAACACCCTGATATTTAAAAATGAGAAAATAAAAAAAGTTTTTCCTATAAACAATATCGATTCCATATATTCTTATGGGGAAATTTCAATTAATTCTAAGTTATTAGTTTTTTTAGCAAGATTAGAGATACCTATTTATTTCTTTAATTATTATGGATTTTATTCTGGAATGTTTTCCCCAAAAAAACAAAGTGTTTCAGGAAAAATATTAATTGAACAAGTAAACACATATAGTAATCAACTAGAAAGATTAGAAATAGCCAAAGAGATTGTGTTTGGTTCAATTCATAATATGAGGAAAACACTAATGCAATACAACCTTGATGAAGAGGCCAAAAAATTAGATGAATATAAAAACTCTCAATGTAGCACAATAAATCAATTATTTGGAATTGAAGCTAATGCTAAAAAATTTTACTACAAATGTTTTAATAAAATTTTGAAAGACGAGAATTTTAAATTTATAAAGAGAGTCAAACAAAAGCCAGATAATTTCATTAATTGCTTGATTAGTTTTGGAAATTCTCTTTTATATACTACCACACTATCTGAAATTTTTAAAACTCAAATTAATCCTTCAATAAGTTATCTACATGAACCTTTTGAAAAAAGATATTCTCTTAATTTAGATATTGCAGATATTTTTAAACCTTTAATAGTAGATAGAGTGATCTTTTCATTGATTAATCAAAAGATGATTAATGAGAGTCACTTTGATAAAAACCTTAATTATTGTTATCTGAATAAAGAAGGACGAAAAATTTTTCTTAAGGAATATGATAAAAAATTAAAATTAACTCTCAAATATCCCAAATTAAATAGAAAGGTTTCATACAGATATATGTTAAGATTGGAAGCATATAAAATAATAAAACATCTTATGAACGAAGAGAAGTATAAATCTTTCAAAATTTACTGGTAAATGTATATAATTTTAGTTTATGATGTTAATGTTAAAAGAACTACAAAAGTAATGAAAACTTGTAGAGAATACTTAAATCATATTCAAAATTCTGTTTTTGAGGGAGAAGTGAGTAAATCCAAACTGGAAGAAATGAAATCAAAAATAAAAAAAATTATAAATAAAGAAGAAGACTCGATAATAATATACTATCTTTATTTTGATAAATACTCAAAAAAAGAAATCATGGGAAAAGACAAAAATAATTGTGATAATTTCATATAATTCAGTAAACATTAAAATAAAATAGGTAAAAAATACAAAAAAATGAACAAATATTGGAAGTTAACTGAAAAATTGAAGAAAATGTTTATAAAGAATAGAATTTATTTCTCTTTAGGTTCTAAAAACTCCAAAATCAAGGGATTAAACCTGTTCTATACTTAACATAATGTTTTTGAAATAT
>CAYWQI010000082.1:0-1907 GCA_964460535.1 Candidatus Woesearchaeota archaeon | reverse complement strand
TTTATTTTGAATTTTCCTTATTCTAAACACATAATAAGAGTTTTAAAGGTTTTTGGAGGGCTATCTAGATTTAATCGTGTAAAAACTAATAAAAAAACCTATTAAACTTCCAATAACTTTTTTCCAAGTATGTCTGAAATCTGTAATCAACCTATAAAACCACTCAAATCCCAGTTTTTGCCATATCTTTGGAGCTTGCTTTTTCTTTTTTCGAATATAATCAAAAGCAGCCCCCACATTAAATATCTTTCCATAATTCACTTCTTCATAAAGATCATTAGCTAAAATTTCTTGTTTAGGATTTCCAATACCTATCCAAATAAAGTCTGGTTTTGTTTTACCAATAATACTCAAAAGTTTCTTATCAACATATTTTTGTTTTTTAATAAACGGCAAGGGATAACAGGATATTTCCTCATTTTTTAAATGAGGAAAGTTATTAAGAATATATTTTTTATCACTTTCAGACATGCCTATAAAGAGTTGTTTCTTATTCTTACATTTTTTTTGATCTGATAAAAGCGAAAGAGTAAATTCTGGACCCTGTGTTCGAGAAATCATCTTTAAATTTTTTAGGGATAAGACAATTGAGACTGTAAATCCATCCGGAAAATTAAAATTTTGTTTATTATAAATTTTTTCCTTAAAATTTTTATGATACCTAAATAAATAGACACTATAAGCATTTAAGAAATTAAAAATAACTCTTTTTCTAGAATCTATTAAATCAAAGATTTCTTTTTTCCCTTTAGTTTCAAATCTTAATTTTTCTTTCATTTTCACAACATCCAAATCCAAGCAATTGCTATAAATATTATTTGAATCAGATGAATAAATAATACAACATCTTTTTTATAAACTTTTTTACTTGGTTTTATTTTCTTTAGTGTAAAAATTGCAAAATGAGTTAATCCATAAATCTTTTTATAAGGTATTTCTAAACTTCCATCAGGATTCGGTTTACCGAAAGAATATTTTTTAAGTTTTCCTCTTCCTGCTTTTAAACAAAATTCAATTATATACGGAATAAACACAATTAATGCAATTCTTTCAAAATTACCTAATATTGCCATACTTGCAATCAATGCTCCTACACTCCAAGTTAAAGAATCTCCTGGAAAAACACTTGCAGGATATTTATTAAAAATCCAAAACCCTAAAAGAGCCACAACCATTGATAATCCAATTATAGATAACCAAGAATTTCCAGTAACATAAGAAACATAACTTAAAAAACTTAAAATTAAAATTCCTTGACCTGCTTCTAATCCATCAAAACCTGCTAAAAAATTATATGTTATAGTAGCACCAGCAATTCCTAAAGGAACTAAAACAAGAGGATAAAAAATTCCAAAATTAATTTTTCCAAAAAATGGAATTCCTATTGAAGAAACTCCTGCATTTATAACTATTAGAGGAATTGAAGCAAACAAAACAGCAATAATTCTAAATCTATTTGACAAACCTCCAGATTTCCAACCAAAAAAATCATCAACTAATCCTATTATTCCTAAAATAAGAATAACATTTAATAAAGCAAAGATTTGAACATTAATTCCATTTGTTTGATTAAATAAAAAATTTCTCACAGCAATATAATACAAAACACCTAACAAAAAGCCCATAACCACAATAATTCCTCCTGCTCCAGCAATGTTTTCTTTTCTTTTATCTTTAAAGATATTCATATCTTCCCAAAGAAAACTCCGTTCTTTCATTTTAGAAATCCAAAACGGAATTCCAAATAAAACTGAAAAAAAACTAAGTACAAAACCTAGTATTAAAAGAGGATTTTGAATTTCAAATAACATGTTTTTTTATAGAACAAGATATTTTTAAATATTCCTAAAGTAGATTCTGTTAAATTAAAAGGTCATAAATAAAAAAATTGTCACAGCTATCGCTGT
>CAYWQI010000081.1:0-1952 GCA_964460535.1 Candidatus Woesearchaeota archaeon | reverse complement strand
AACTGATTGAATGTCAGGAGAAATACATAAAATTATTTATAAACTTCTGTTAAAAAGCATGGGCGCAGGGCATATAGCTATTTCAAATACGGTCTTATTTTCATCGCTTATGCGCTTTTATGCAATGTTGAACCTAATATTCAAATAATTACAAAAATTTTGTCATGTACTTAGTAAAAAATGATAAATTTTAAATTAGTAATATATTGATAATCAGTAGTTAATTTTTGACATTAGTTAGAATTAAAAAAATACAGCGACACGTTTTGACACAATAGGATAATTAATTTGCACAAAGTCGGAACAAGCCGAAAAAAGACTTAAAACAGAAGTAGGTTAAATTTAAAATTCAATTAATTATGGCAAGTTATTGTTGGAAAGTAAAAGCATTAAAAAGCACAGGTCCAATTGCACAAGGGATGGAAGTTGAAGTAATCAAAAAAAACACAACTGGAGCTCCATCTGGAAATGAAATTAGAGATGCATTTTCTGCAAAGTATAACATTAAAGCTCCAACAGGTATTTATGGGAATAAGAGTATGTTTAAGATAATTAAACCATAAAGCCATTTTGTAAAAACGAGAAGAAGGGACTTGCAAAAAGTCCTTTCTTCTAAAAATCTAAATAGATATGAAATTAAAAAAACCAAATATTTTTGATTATGCAACTTCTGAATTATCGCAAGATGCTTTTATTACATGGCTAATTCAATGGGCAAAGAGAGAATACATTTCAATAGATAAAAAACTACATAACTGTGCTTTAAGTTTTGTAAAATCTTTAATTGGAGAAAGTCAAGATTACCAAATAAAAAATATTGAAGCAGGTCGTCAATGGAATAATATAGATATATGGGCAAAAGTTAACGATGACTACTTTATCGTTATTGAAGACAAAAAAGGAACAAAAGAGCATTCTGACCAATTAAATAGATATTCTCAAATTGCTAAAGAATACTATAAAAATTCTGATATTGAAGTTAAACTCGTTTACTTTAAAATGGAGGAGCAAGGAAAATATACCAAAATTAAAGATGCTGGTTTCTTATCATTCGGAAGAAACAAAATGTTGAATATCCTTAAAAACTATTTTCAATCAACAGAAACTGAATTTCAAAACGACATTATTTCTGATTATTACGAAAATCTTAAATCATTGGACAAAAAAATTAACAGTTACAGAACTTTGCCCATTGATAAATGGAATTGGTATTCTTGGCAAGGTTTCTATTCTGAACTTCAAAAACACATAGAGGGAACTTGGGCTGAAGTTCCAAATGCAGCAGGTGGATTTCTAGGTTTTTGGTGGAATTCGTATTACTCGAAAATAAACGGAAAAGAATTTGAATATTATCTGCAATTAGAACAAGACAAATTTATTTTCAAACTCTATGCATACAAAGAAAATGAACGCAGAGAAATCAGAGATTTTTACCGCAAACATTTATTCAAAAAAGCAAAAGAATTAAATATTGGTATTTCCCGATTTGGTCGTATAGGAGAATCTATGGGAGTTGCAAAACTGAACTCTGAATATCGAATAATAAAAGAGAACGGACTTTTGGATTTTGAAGCCACATTAGAGAATATTAAACGAATAATGAAACTGATAAAAGACGTAGAAAAAGAAATAACTGCAAACAATATATAGGAATCTGAGTGGCACACCGCACCCAGAGAGTATTCCCGGCCTGTCACGTAGAATCTTTTTTTATGGATTTTATTCGTAAAGTTTTATTAACCTGAAATTTTACATATATTTGTGTGTAAAAAAGGTTCATGAAATACTAGTAAGTTACGTGCAATAGCTGAAAAAACAAAATTTAAATATTAAAATTTTATGGATGATAAAAAATTGAAAAAAATATGGAACATCATTTGGAAAAATGGACTTTTATTAATTTATCTAGCAATTATGAGGGTATTATCAGTAGAATGGGAAGGTTGGTCTCC
>CAYWQI010000080.1:0-1989 GCA_964460535.1 Candidatus Woesearchaeota archaeon | reverse complement strand
AGTTATTTTAAAAATAAGAAATTAAAGTTGCGAGCATGAATTCAAGCTTAAAAACCATTTCGTACCTGGTAACACTAACTATAAAAATAAAACCAAATACAGTCGCTGACGCGAGATTAATAGTAAAAACTTTTAGGGCTTAAATATAGCAAGTTATAAAAATATTTTTTAATAATAATGGATTTAAAGGCACAATTATCCAAAAGAACTTCAGAAGATATTAATTAAAATTTCTTATTATTTATTACATCTGTGAAACAGGAAATTATTGAACAAAACTCCAGGTGTTACCAGATACACCACTTCTAAACATTTTTAAATCACACAAGTCTCATTAAATAATGGAAGAAAAAAAAGAGGAGCAACAAAAGAATACTAAAGAAAATAAAGACAAATCTTCCTTTGGTCAAGAACAAGTTCATGAATTATTATTTAATAGAAAACTTGGATGGCAGGAAATTATATATGATTTAATCAATACTGAAGAACTTGACCCTTGGGATATAGATATCACTATTTTAACAAACAAATATCTTCAAAAAATTCAAGAATTAGAAGAATCTGATTTTGTAGTATCAAGTAAGGTTTTGCTTGCAGCTGCTTTTTTAACAAGAATAAAATCAGAAATTATATTAAACAAATACATTAAAAGTATAGATGATATTTTATTTGGAAGAAAAGAGAATAAAACACCAAAAGAAATAGAAAGAATTGAATTGACAGAAGAAATTCCTGAGTTGATTCCAAGAAGCCCTCTTCCTAGAAGAAAAAAAGTAACATTAAAAGAATTAATGGAATCCTTAAATAAAGCAATTACAACTGAAAATCGTAGAATTAGAAAAGAAGTCAATAAAAAAAATGCCTTAAGAGAAACTTCTATTGTTTTGCCTAAAAAAAATTTTAATATTAAAGATAAAATAAAAGAAATTTATCAAAAAACAATCTTTCATTTTAAAGACAATAAAGACAAAAAAAAGGTATCATTTACAAATCTTATTGGAAAAGAAAAAGAAGAAAGAATTATTTCTTTTTCACCTTTATTACATCTTGAAAACCAAAAAAAACTCTGGCTTGAACAAGAAAACCATTTTGAAGAGATTTATATCTGGCTAAAGGAAATTTATTTTAAAAATAATCCTCATCCTTTTGCAGAACTTCAACAAGAAATTGAAAAAGAGATTAAAGAATTAGATGATGAAAAAAAATTCCGTGTTAAAGAAGTAAACAAAGATTTTGAAAATCCAATTGGAGATATCTTTGACTAATTTTATAAATGAATATTTGTTCATAATTTTATGAAAATCGCAGCTTTAATCTCAGGAGGAAAGGATTCTATTTATGCAGCATGGCTTGAAAAAAATAAAGGAAATGAAATTTCGTGTTTAATTTCAATTGAATCTCAAAACCAAGATAGTTATATGTTTCATACTCCTAGTATAACCAAGGTTCAAAAACAATCAAAAGCAATGAAAATTCCCTTGATAATTCATAAAACACAAGGCAAAGAAGAAAAAGAATTAAAAGATTTAGAAAAAGCAATTAAAAAAGCAAAAGAACAATATCAAATTCAAGGAATTGTAACTGGAGCAATTGCAAGTGTATATCAAGCAACAAGAATACAAAAAATCTGCGATAAACTAGATATAGAATGTTTTAATCCTCTTTGGATGAAAGATGAAATAACATATCTAAATGAACTTTTAAAAAATAATTTTAAGATTATAATCACAGCTGTTGCAGCTTATCCTCTTGACAAGAACTGGGTTGGAAGAGAAATAAATAAGGATTTTATTAAGGAAGTTAAAGAATTAAAAGATAAATACAAAATCCATCCTGCAGGAGAAGGCGGTGAATTTGAAACTTTTGTTCTGAATTGTCCAATGTTCAAAAAAGAATTAAAAATTGCAAATAAAAAAATTTCAGGAGAAAAAAATTCTTGGAGAATGGAACTTGAAATCAAATAAAAAATAAAATGATTCCTCCAAAATC
>CAYWQI010000079.1:0-2148 GCA_964460535.1 Candidatus Woesearchaeota archaeon | reverse complement strand
ATGGTATCCTGCCATTTTAATATATATATTCTACTATTTTTTAGAAAAACTCAAATGTGTAGTGAAATTTATAAACTCTTTGCCTAATTTTTACTGAGTTTAGTTAAAATCCTATTATTTAGAACAGTATTTCTGGATGAAAAATGACTCCTCCTGGGTACTCGAAAAAAGCATATAGGCGGAGTGCATGGTTTGTTTTATTACAAACAACCATGAAAAAATAATTAAATTCCGTTGGCTTGTCCTATACGGACAGTATGTGTCACAGACACTTGATCTTTTTCGATTCTGCATGTCCTTGAATTTTAAGACCACATATGTGCTATTTGATAGAGGCTTTTACAGTACCGAGTTGATGGATTTCTTGCAAAGCAAGAAATTAAGATACCTCATGATGATCCTGCTAAAGGAGGGTCATTAGGCGTTACAAGGATGAAACAGAAGAATTCGCAACATAAATCCATTAATTATACTACACCAATGTCAAATGGAGACCGGAAATTTTATAAATCTACTTTGTTTGGAGAACCAAAAAGGGGTTTTTATGAATGTTAGCATCCGTGATAAATTAAAGAAGAATCCTTCAATTCAACTGTCATCAGAAGAATTGATGAATGAGTTTTATTCTCTTAATTCAAAATTTGATAAGTTGCATACCTCTATTAGTAATCTTACCGGACGATTTGATCTTGAGCAAGAGAATCGTGAAGCTATGAGCGAAAAACTTGCTGATTTTTCAAGCCAAATAGGTGAGTTACGAAGCATAGTTGTTTCTCGTGAACGTTTTTATGACCAAATTGAATCAGATTTTCAGGATTTAAAAGATCAAGTGGCACAGATAAGTCCAGATTCAATCCAGTCAAAATTTCAAGAGATTGATGGGTGGCTGGTTAAACAGGACGCAATAGTTGATAAAACAACAAATCGAGTTGGTGAGATAGAGGACAAATTAAAGCGTTTTGATGAGACTATACAAAAGATAAGAAGCTTTGATAATCTTTTTGATACTTTACAAGAACTTAATGAGAAGGTAAGAGTCTTTAATGATATAAAAAATGATATTGAACGCTCCTCTGTTAAAATAGAGTCTATCTATTCTGATCTTAATGAAAAATCTCGGGCCATTGGTACTCATGAGGATAGGCTTTCTGGTGCTGAAAAAACACTTGCAGATATCTCAAAGTCTCTTGATAAAATTAATAAGTCACTGAAAAATACAGCTCCCAAAAAGGATGTCGATACGATTAAAACCTCTTTAGATGTTGTGAAGAAAGGGATCTTAAAAAAGGATCTTGATGCAGCAGTAACTAAATTAAGTAGTTCAAATAGTTCTAAGGGTTCTCATGTTGAAAGTTTAAAAATGTATATAGAGAGTATGAAAAAAAAAGGTTATCCCTCTTCTCAGATTGAAAAAGGACTTCTTGAAAAAGGCTGGCCAAAAAATCTAGTGGAAAAATATTTATCCTAGGATAACAAAGTATAATTTCCTTTAACCTTTCCAATATAGTATCTATCAGGAATTTTTGGTATGAGACCATCCCTTAATTTTGTTTTATAGGCTTTAGTTGCGATACTACCACAAAAACTTATAGCCTGATTTTTATGCTCTCCTTCAATCCATGCTGTGATGTTATATATTTTTTGATCTATAATTGTTAGGCAATCTTCTGTTTCCCTGACGTATTCAATAGTGTCCTTTTCTGGAGGGGTTGTAGATTCTTCACTTTTTTTCTCTACATCAAGATTTTTCTCTTCTGAGTTGTTACCAGAGATTTTTGCTTCATAATAAGGAATCAATCCTTCTCCTCCCTCTTCTTTATATTCTTTAAATTCCTCTTCAAGAGTTTTTGGTTCTTGTTTTATTCTGTCTGTATTTTGTAATATAGCTATCATAAGTATAATGATGCTGATTATAGTGATTATTCCTAAAACAGAGCTTTTTTTCATAGTTTAGAATTTTTGCTCGTACTATTTATTTTTTGTGGCAATTTATCCTGCGGTTTGTATTCATTATATAGTTACAACTAATGTTGTAGTCCCCGGGCTCAATCGCGCAAGAAACATGTTTCAATCAAAAATGTATTTATTGAAAAACAGTATCTCCGAAAGAAAAATGACTCCTCCTAAGTACTCTAAAAAAAGCACATA
>CAYWQI010000078.1:0-2287 GCA_964460535.1 Candidatus Woesearchaeota archaeon | reverse complement strand
GGTTTGTCTATGCAAATAGAAACTGAGATTTACTGTTAATTAAAGAATCCAGGGATTAGGAAGAATAAATAAAAACCAAGATAAGCAAAATTTTTTGAAAAGGGGAAAGAAATAAAAAGAGGTTCTTACTAAGATTCTTATGAGAATAGTATTAAAACTAAAAGCAAATAAAGATTGTATTCAAAATAGAGAAAACAATTCAAAATTCTATACAGGAATGCATGGTTGGATTTATAATAAACTGAAAAATACCGAATTTTCAGAAGTTTATGGACAAAAGGGGTTTAAACCATTTTGTTTTAGTAATTTATTTCTTATAAAAAACAAAGAAATAAAAGAAAATGAAATATACAACATAATTATCTCTTCTCCCAATGAAATGTTTATGATAGCTTTTTTATCTAACATAAATACTCCTGAAAAAGTAAATCTCGGAGAATATAGCTTTGAACTAATAAGCTATAAACCACTAGGAAAAAAAGGAATTAATGAAAGTGATATTTTAGAAAGTGAAACAATAACAAATATTACCATAAGAGAAAATGGAAAAAGAAAAGCAATAACCCTTAATGAAAATCCAGATGTATTTAAGGAACATTTAAACAAAAACCTAATTAGAAAATTTAATCAATATAATAAAGGAAATATTGAAGACGATTTTAAATTATTGGAAAATATTGAAATAAAAGAAATTAAAGAATCAAAATCCGCAATAAAAATAAACCTTGTAAACAATTCAGATAATTTATTTACTGTAATTGGTTCTAGATATAGATTTGAGATTGGAAATATTGGTGAAACACAGAAAAAAATACTTGAATGCTGTTATGATTTGGGTTTTGGAGAAAGAAATAGTTTTGGTTTTGGATTTATGAATATAAAAAAGGGGTGAAGAATGAACAAACAAGAATTACAAAATTTAATAAAAACAGGTGAAGGGTTAATGTTAGAATTTAAAGAAGGATTTAATCCCTCTGCTCTTGGAAAAGAAATTTGTGCATTTGCAAATTCAAATGGTGGAAAAATAATTTTGGGAGTTAATGATTCTGGAAACATTAAGGGATTTAGGATAAATAATTCTCAAATATCGCAAATACAACAAATAGCAAGAAGCATGGACCCTGTTTTTGAGGTTTCAATAGAAAAAATTGATAATCTTGTTGTAATTAATATTCTTGAAGGGAAAAATAAACCTTATTCTATGAAGGGTAAATTTTATTTAAGAGTTGGGGCTAATTCTCAGCAATTAAAGAGAGATGAATTAAGAGAATTTTTTAGGGAAGAAGGGTTAATTTCTTTTGATGAAAAAGCAAATAAAAAATTTGATTTAGAGAAAGACCTTGATGAAAAGAAGTTTAAACATTTTTTAAAATTAGCAAGAATAACTGATAACCAAAATAAAATTTCTATCCTTAAAAATTTAGGTTTAATTGAAAATGATAAATTAGTTAATGCAGGGGTTTTGTTATTTTGTAACAGGATTTCTAAGTTCTTTTTGCAGGGAAAAGTTACCTGTGTTTTGTTTGAAGGAACTTCAAGCAATATAATTGACAAAAAAGAGTTTGATTCTGATTTTATTTCAAATTATGAAGATGCTTATAATTTTATTGCTTCAAAATTAAATACAAAATTTATTATTGACAGATACAGGGAAGAAAAACTAGAACTTCCAAGGAATGCAATTCGGGAAGCTTTAATGAATGCTTTTGTTCATAGAGATTATTTCTCTAATGGACATGTTCAGGTTAATATTTTTATTGATAGAGTAGAAATAAGTAGCCCAGGGGGTTTGATGAAAGCTCTAAAAAAAGAAGATTTTGGAAATAGAAGTCTGCCTAGAAATCAATTATTATTTGATTTAATGGCAAGAACAGATTATGTTGAAAAAGCAGGTACCGGAATTAAAAGAATTAAAAATGCAATGAAAGAATATGGTTTAAAGGTTGAATTTAAGAGTACAGGATTTTTTACAACTATTCTTGAGAGAGAAAGATTTGATGGAGCTTCGGAGAAAAACAGTATAAAAGATGGAAAAATTGAGGAAGAGATTAAAAAGTTGGGAGAAAGGTTGGGTAAAAAGTTGGGAGAAAGGTTGGGAGAAAATTCACTTAAAATAA
Source organism: Candidatus Woesearchaeota archaeon (assembly GCA_964460535.1). GTDB lineage: Archaea > Nanobdellota > Nanobdellia > Pacearchaeales > GW2011-AR1 > CAZHMB01. The sequence goes on along the minus strand of CAYWQI010000078.1, from coordinate 170 downwards.
TATTTTTTATGAAAGAAAATAAGAAAGTTTCAATAAAAGAATTATCTGAAAAGGTTGGAATTAGTGAAACTGCTATAGAAAAAAATATTTCAAAGCTTCAAGGTCTAAACATAATTAAAAGAGTAGGTCCTGCTAAAGGCGGGAGTTGGGAGGTTTTAGGATGATTGAGG
>CAYWQI010000077.1:0-2484 GCA_964460535.1 Candidatus Woesearchaeota archaeon | reverse complement strand
TTACAATTTTTGATAATACTCCTCCAACAATTGATTTAATAAGTCCAGAAAGCAATGCTTCTATAACAAACAGAACACCTACATTTGAATGGAATGGAACTGATAAAGATGGTGATGATTTAACTTATACTTTAAATATCACTTGTCATCCTGGTTGTTCAGATGATAATAGATTGATTTCTGGAATAACTGAAGAAACATATACTATAACAAATTATTTGAAATATTTAAAATATAGTGGTTCACCAAACTATTATTATAATTGGAGTGTAAAGGTAAATGATTCACAAAGTTCTGTTTCTTCTGAGGAAAGAAAATTTGAATTATTATCTGAAGTAAGCATGAATCTTTCTGTAAATTCAGTTAATTTTGGAAGTTCTTTGCTTAATGGTGAAAGTGATAATACTACAAACAATAATCCAGAACCAATTTCTATGGAAAACACAGGTAATTCTCTAGTAAATATTTCTATTAATAGCACACAATTATGGAATTCAAAATCTCTTCCAAGTGAATATTATCAATTTAAAATAAGTGAGGATGAACCAAATTCTTTTGATTTGTTAAATTCTCTAACTTCATGGGTAAATTTTTCTGGAATAAGTACTTTAGCAATTGCAGATTTAAACTGGAGTGATGAAAGTGATACTGCAAAACAAGACATAGCAGTAAGAGTTCCTGAAAATGAACCTCCTGGAAATAAATCAAGCACAATAACAATTAAAGCAATAATATCAGAATGAAAAACAAACAAATATATATAATAGATTTAATAATAATTGTAGCAAGTTTTGCTATATTATTAATATTAGTTTATCTAATTGGATTTAGAAATCCTCTTGTTATTGCTCCATTAGATAATATTTCAACAACAGACAATTCAATTCTGTTTTCTTTTGAAAATGTGGAAACAATTTACATAGATGATAATCCTGAATTTACAAGTCCTGACAAATTCAAGGTTCAGAAGGATTTATTGATTAGACTTGAACCAGGAATTTATTATTGGAAAGCTCAAGGATTAAAAGAAAGTGAAGTAAGAAAACTTGAGATTAAATCAAAAATTGATTTAAAATTAAAAGAATTAGATAATAAAGAAAAATATGCTTTAATAAATGCAGGAAATACACGATTAAAAATAAGAGCTTATAATGAGTCTGAATTTCTAAATGAAACTTTTTTAGAAATCTCTCAAGAAAAAAATATCTCTGGAACTAAATTTATAGGAAGTCAAGAATGAAAACAAAATTTAAAAAATTCTTTTTAAATATAAGGTTTTTAATAATCTTGGTACTTATGTTTTTATTAATTCTTCCAAATATTACAAGTCTAGGAATTAGTCCAGGTAGAGTTACTCTTGATTTTGAACCAAGCAAAGATCAAGAATTTAATATTTTTATTATGAATTCTGACAACAAGGACATGGATTTAAAAATTTCAACTGAAGGAGAATTAAAAGACAATATTAATTTAAAAGAAACTTTTGTTCATTTAAAAAAAGGACAAGAAAAAAAAGAATTTGGATTTAGTGTTTCTTTGCCTGAAGAATTGTCTCCAGGAGTTCATGAAGGAGAAGTTGTGATAGTTCATTCTGGAAACAAGGAAAAAGAAAGAGCATATGTGGGTGCTGAATTAGCTATAGCACTTTTAGTTAAAGTTTATGTTCCGTATCCTGGAAAATACGCAGAAGCAGAATTAAAAATAACTGGAAGAGATGAAAAAAACTTTATTATTCCTATTATAAATAGGGGTGAGGAAAAAATATCAGATGCAAATGCAAAAATAACAATATATAATGAAGATAAAAAAATAAAAACTCTAGAAACTAATAAAATATCTTTAGAAAAAGGAGAGAGAAAAGAACTTAAGGCTATTTGGAAACCAGGTAAGTCAGAAGATGAACAAGGAATTTATCTTGCTAAAACAGAAATTAATTATGATGACAAAAAAATATTATTAGAAAAAGGATTTGAATTAGGAGAACTCTTGTTAGATTTGCAACAACTTTTTGTTAAGGATTTTAAATTAGGCGAGATAGCTAAATTCAACATGGTTGTTGAAAATAAATGGAACAAAAAAATACAAGACGCTAATTCAGTAATGAGAATTTATAATCAAGAAATGAAAGAAATAGCAAGTATAGCTTCTCCAGATTATGATATTCCAGAAGGAGAACAAACAACAATGAATTTATATTGGGATACTAAAGATGTTAAAAAAGATTCTTATAATGGAAATGTTATTTTAAATTATGCTGGCAAAAAAACCCAACAGGATTTTAAAATGGATGTTGAACAAGACAAGATAGATATAAGAGGGGTGGGATATGTTATTTCTTCTTCTGAAGAATCAGGAGAAGTAAATATTGTTTTCTTTCTTGTTTTAGGAATAGTAATTTTAATTTTAGGAAATATTTTATGGTTTTTATATTTAAGAAATAAATTCAAAAAAAGAAAGTAAAGATTTTTTAAAAATATAAAAAAA
>CAYWQI010000076.1:0-2512 GCA_964460535.1 Candidatus Woesearchaeota archaeon | reverse complement strand
CTCCAAGTATCTCTTCTGTATTTCTTTTTATTAAATCTAATCTTTGTTGTATTGATAATTCTTTTTGATTTTCCATATTCTATTCCAATTTCCTAGAGTTATAAACTTTACGTTAATAAGGAATTATTTCTTCTGATTAATTTCCTTGCTCAATAAAGAAACCAATTCTGAAGACTTTCCTTTTAATCCAATGTTTTTTAAAACAAATTTTCCATACAACCAGCAATCAGACAAAGGCTTATCATATGAAAGACCATATTTACAAGTTCCTATCTTCATAGAACCACAAGATTCTCTCAAAGGACAACCTCCCTCTTGTTGATGTTTTTCTGAAATTGATTTGACAATTTCTAAAACATTTGCATTAGAAGAATCTTCCCTTATTGGCACATAACTATCTATAGAATTCATTTGAAAACTCCAAATTTAATTAAAAAGACATCTAAGACATCAATAGAAAAAATCTAGAGCTCTAGCTAAAAAAATAAAAATTATTACAACTAAAATATCTAGTTATTTTAACTAAAGCCATAAATAAACAATAAAAATAAAGTTTATAAATTTTACTTTTTAAAAAAACAACATGTTAATTGAGATTATATTAACCTTATTAATAGGAATTCTTTTTGGAACCCTCACAGGCCTAATACCTGGAATTCATATAAATCTTATAAGTGCCTTACTTATTTCTGCTTCTGGCTCATTAATATTTTTTTCTAAAATTCCCAGTATTTATCTTGCAATTTTCATTGTTTCTATGGCAATAACTCATACTTTTATTGATTTTATTCCAAGTATTTTCTTAGGAGCTCCTGATACTGATACAGAACTTTCAGTTCTTCCAGGACACGAACTTTTAATGAAAGGACAAGGATATAAAGCAATTTTATTATCAAGTTTTGGAGGAATAGTAGCTATATTAATATTATTAATTATAACTCCATTCTCAATTTTATTTATTCAAAATTTTTATAATATTTTAGAAAATTTTATTCCATATCTCCTTATTATTACTTCCTTTTTTGTTATTTCCCTAGATAAATATAAATTTCGTGCATTAGGAATATTTTTACTTTGTGGATTACTTGGATTTCTCACTCTAAATTTATTAGAATTTAAACAACCTCTTCTTCCCTTACTTACAGGTTTATTTGGAAGTTCGATGATGATCTTAAGTATAAAAAACAAAATAAATGTTCCAAAACAAGAAATAATTCCTTTTAAATTAAAAAGATATTTAAAAAATAAAAAGCCTCTAATCGGAGCACTTGTTGCAGCACCCTTGTGTAGTTTTCTTCCAGGTCTTGGTGCAGGGCAAGCAGCAGTTATAGGAAACACAATAACTAAAACAAATAGAGAAGGCTTTTTGATATTAATTGGAGCAACAAATACTTTAGTTATGGGATTTTCATTTATTGTCTTATATTTGATTCAAAAAACAAGAACAGGAGCAGCATCAGCTATTAAAGAAATCCTTGGAACAATGAATTGGAAGTTTTTAATTTTAATTTTTGGTATAATTATCCTCTCTTCTATTATTGCTTTTATTTTAAGTTTAAAAATATCAAAAATTATCTCAAGAAAGATACATCAATTTAATTACTCTTTATTTTCTTATTCAACATTAGGAATTTTGACTCTTGTTATTTTCTTTATATCAGGATTAACAGGAATTTTAATTTTTATATTATCAACTCTAACAGGAATTTATTCAATTTCCTCAAAAGTCAAAAGAACAAATATGATGGGTTGTTTACTAATTCCTACAATCCTCCTGTATTTAATATAAATTTTTTTAATAGTATTTTAGAACATAAATATTTAAAAACTTAAAATAAATTTTCAAAAAGAAAATGTCAGAAACATTGTTAAAAATCCTAAAAGAGCATCTTCAGCCAAGTGAAACTACTCATGAAGATAGTCATAAAAGAATCTTAAAAACAAATCTAAGTAAACAAAGCACTCTAGGAGATGATAAAAAAAGAAAGGTATTAGAAAGAAATCCCTACTGGCAATGTTATCAACATTCTAATGGAAAACCATATATTCACATAAGAGAAGATAGAAAAAAAACTCTTGCAGGCAGGGATATTCCTAATGGTTTATTTTTAGCGAGATTTGCTAGTTCAGATACTCCTTGTTATTTATCTTATAGAGAAAGAAGTTCAGATATCAAAATTCCTTATAAAAAATTTCAAGAAAAAGATTCAACAAGAACAAGTTCTTTTAATTAAACCATTTTTCAAGAGCTTCTTGTTGTTCTGGTTCTTTTCCAAAAATTCCTTCAATAAATCCTTTTACAAGTTCAAGAGACTGAACTAAATAAGGAGAAAGATGATATTTTTCAGCTAAAACCAATGCAGGCTCAAGATACTTTTTAATTCCTCCTTCATGAATTGTAAAAATAATCTTTCCCTTGCATTTAGAACAAACTCCTTTTAAAGGAGGCCTTCTAAAAATTTCATTACATTTAACGCATCTAAAATTCTGTTGGGAAAAACTTCTTAAATTA
>CAYWQI010000075.1:0-2513 GCA_964460535.1 Candidatus Woesearchaeota archaeon | reverse complement strand
ACATTAGTTCTATATCGCAACCTTTAAAAACTCCTTATAAAAACTATTTATATACTATGGAAACAGAAAAGCCACAAAAGAAAAATTTAGAAGATGCAAAATCAAGAGAAAGGATTGTAAGAATACTTGCAAAAGACATAGAAGGAAAAATGAAGATTTATCCTGGATTAACAAAAATAAAAGGGATTTCATGGGGAATGTCAAATGTTATATGCACAAAACTTAATATTGATAAAAATAGATTAATTGGTTCTTTGACAGAAAAAGAAGTTGAAGAAATCACTAATTTTATGAAAAATATGGAAAATCCTGAACAAGGTTTTTTAATAAACAGACAAAATGATCTTGATACAGGTGAAAACCGGCATCTTCTTGGAGCAGATTTAGATTTGCAAAAAGAGTTTGATATAAAAAGAATGAGAAAAACAAAAAGTTATAAGGGATTTAGACACATGGCAAATCTTACAGTGAGAGGTCAAAGAACAAGGGGAAACTTTAGAAAAAACAGAACAAAGGGGGCAGGAATTAAAAAGAAAAAATGAAACAAAAACATAAACAATATTCAAAACCAAAGAGGCCTTTTGATAAGGTAAGAATTGAGCTTGAAAATGAATTAAAAAAATCCTATGGTTTAAAAAATAAAAGAGAAATCTGGAGAGCAGATGCAAAAATTAAAGATATGAGAGAAAAGGCAAAAGGTTTGATTTCAGCAAGCCCAGAAGAACAACAAGCTCTTTTTAATAGATTAAATAAACTTGGTTTTAATGTTGAATCTATTGCAGATATTCTAGGTTTAGAAACTGAAGATTATCTTAAAAGAAGATTACAAACAGTTTTAGTGAATAAAAAAATTGCTACTACAATGCGTGGAGCAAGACAACTTATAACTCATAAAAAAGTTTTAGTTAATAAAAAACTAATTGATAGTCCTTCGTATATTGTGCCAATTGAACTTGAATCAAAAATTGAAATAAAAAAATCAAAACCTAAAAAAAAGCCTGAAGTGAAAAAAGAAACAGAATCTAAAGAAAATGAAGGAGGAGAAAAGAATGAGTGAAGAAAAAGTTCCTGAAGTGAAAAAAGAAAAAAAGAAGGAAGAAAATGAAGCTATTGTGAATGTTTATACTTCTTTTAATAATACAATAGTTCATGTTACAGACATGGCAGGAAAAACAATTTCAAAAGTTGATGGAGGAATGGTTACAAAGCATAATAGATTAAAAGCAAATCCTACAATTGCAATGTTTATTGCAAAAAAAATAGGAGAAGATATGCAAGACCTGAATATTAAAAACCTTAACATAAGAATTAGAACAAAGACAGGTAATCCTGCACCAGGTCCAGGAACAAATGCTTTAATAAAAAGTTTGTCAAGAGCAGGTTTTAAAATATTGAATATTTTAGATGTTACAAGAAGTCCAAGAGGAGGTCCTAAAAAACAAGGAGGAAGAAGAGGACGTAGGCCTTAGAGAAAAGGAATAAGTTTTTAAAATAAAAAAAACAAATATTAAAATGGAAAAAATAAAACAAAAAGAAAATCAAATTACTTTTAAAACAGATATGAATGAAACTCTTGCTAATGCAATAAGAAGATATCTTGGACAAGTTCCTGTTTTAGCTATTGATGAAGTTGAGATTTCGAAGAATGATTCTCCATTATATGATGAAACTCTTGCTCATAGACTGGGTTTAGTTCCATTACAAACTCCAAAAAATGTTGGAAAGTCTACTGAAAAAGAACTTGCTTTAAAAAGCAAAAAAGAAGGTTTTGTTCTTTCTGGAGAACTTGAAGGAGATGTTAAGGTAGTTTATGAGAATATTCCTCTTACTTTATTAAATAAAGGACAAGAAATAAACATCAAGTGTTTTGTTAAATCTGGCAAAGGTAAAGATCATGCAAAATTTTCTCCAGGAATGATTTATTATACAGATGTAGTAGATGTAAAATTGAATAATTGTCCAAAAGAAGTTCTTGAAATTTGTCCTAAAGGGGTTTTAGAAGAAAAAGATGGAAAAGTTATTGTTTCAGAAAATGCAAAATATAATAGAGATGGTGTTGAAGCATGTGTTGAAGCTTTAAAATCAATAAAAAAACAAGATTGTATTGAATTCAAACCCACAGGAGAAATAGCAATTACAATTGAAAGTTTTGGACAACTTTCTCCTCAAGACATGTTTTTAAAATCTGTGGAAAAATTGAAGGATGATTTTGCAGACATGGAAAAACAAATAAAATAGTTAATTTTAAAAGATATTTCTATATTAAACTTATATTAGCGGGAATGCCGGAGTGGTCAAACGGGTCAGGTTAAGGACCTGATGGTTTTTTACCTACGAGGGTTCGAATCCTTCTTCCCGCATAATTTCTAAGAAGGATTGATTAATTTTTTTAAATTGAGGAAAGTTCGAGAGAAAACCAGGGGTTGTCTCTCTTCGAATCCTTCTTCCCGCATAATTTCTAAGAAGGATTGATTAATTTTTTTATTTGATTATTTAGCAGAAATAATGACAAC
>CAYWQI010000074.1:0-2679 GCA_964460535.1 Candidatus Woesearchaeota archaeon | reverse complement strand
TTATGAATAGAAAGAATTATAAAGGAAGAGCACTTAGATATATTAATGGGTAAGTCCTAGATTGTATTGTGTACCTTAGTGCATGCTTATTCACTTTCTAGGGTCCATTACTTTGGAAAATATTTTTCAGTTACTATCTTTTCTTCAATAATATTATAGAATTTTGATTGATTAAATTCATATTTTCTAAAAATTGCCCATGAAATAAAATCTACTACTTGCAAGCCCCTGTCTTTTTCTGAATTTTTATGTTTAATTTTAATTTTACAGCCTTCATTTCTCTCAGCAAATTTCTTTTTTATGTATTTTGTGAAACTTTGGGAGAGAATATTTCCCCCTCTTCTATCCACAATTAATTCTACAGCACTCCCCTCAAAACTACATTCATTTAAGATTAAATTTGCAATATAATTATATAAAATATGTTTTTTATATTTAAGATATTCATAAACCTTTTTTTTATTTAGAATAATAGCGTATATTTCAACATCAAGATTATTTATCTTATTTAGAACTGCTTCACGAATATAGTCTTCAGAATTGTTTGCCTTTAACTCAGAATATCTCTTTAGTTTTTTCTTTAGTTTTCTTTGCCTTATTTTCTTTATTATATTTCTTACTTTTTTCTCATCGTAATGATTGCAACATAATAGACTTATTGAAAAAAATCTTGATGAATTTAATTTAAACCCAAGGCACCCACTTTCATCCATAAATATAATTTTCATAAAATAAAGACAATTATTTAATTATTTAAATTTTTTTTATTTTTCTTGACTTTTCGTTCAAGAATCCTTAATCTTTAAGTGTGTTTGGACCCCATTTTTCAAGGCCTCATAAAAACACTTTAAAATTAGTATTTAGCTAAAATTAAAATTAGTATTTAAATAAAACCAAGAAAGATTTTCAATAAAATTATAAACATAATAAGAATATCTAGAATATAAAAAGTGTAGGGAAAGGTCCGAAAACCTAACACAACCGAAGTCATGTCCCCTACATAATCTTAAAGAATATAGAGTATATAAATATATGCCACCCTATAAAAATTAAAACAAAACAAAAAATTCTATTAATTTTTTCCAATAATTCATAAAAACTCTTGGATTAATAATTCTCCCATAAAACAAGTTTTCCTTCAGAATCTCTTAAAAAAAGAGTATCTCCTGTTCTTGTCCATACATAAGTTGAAGAATGCCAGTAATAATCTTTTCCAAAAACATCTTGTTTTTCTTTTGTTTTATCAACAATAAGGTTTATTTTACTTTTTGAATTAATAAAACTATTTTTAGGAAAAACATAATTTTTTCTTCCTTCATCTTTTACACTCCATTTAGAAATATTGCATTTCCTAGAACAATCATTTTTTATAATTACTTCTTGTTTATTGATATCAATTTGTTCTACAAAAAGACACTCTTTGCAAGCATCTTGAGAATTTTCACATAAACTATTTTTTATGTTTTCATTAACACATTCTTCCCATTTATTAAAAAATTCAGAATAATATTTTGTTTTACCTTTAAGAAAATAAGGATTAGCTAGGCCTTTTTCAACAATTTCCAAATTTATGTTTTCATTATTCAATATTATATATGCAAGTTTTCTTCCATAAAAATCTTTTTTCTCTTTTCCAAATTCTAAAAAAACTGTTTTATTCAATGTTCTTTGTTTTAAGAATTCTGTTGCTTTTTCAGAATATTCTTCTCCTTTTTCAGGAGTATTAATTCCTAGTAATCTTACAGAAGTTCCATTTATCTTTATAGTATCTCCATCAATTACTCTTTCAACAACACCACTTTCAGATGAATCTAAAAATTCAATTAAAAAAGAATCTATAAAAGAATAATTTAAAGCAAAGACAAATACAATAAGTATTATTAAGATTAATTTATATCTTGATTTTTCTTTCATAAATAAACAATAAATAAAACCTTAAAAAATTTAACTATTAATTGTATCTAGCAAAATTTTTAATAAAGAAATCTTCTGCTTAATAGATTTAAGGGATTTTAATTAATATGCTTTCAAGTTTTTTGTATAATTGTGCCTTAAAGATTAATTATTTATTCCAAGATTCTATATCCAAGGATATTGGCTTTATAATTTCTCTTTAGAGAATAAAGTTTTGATCTTATTTTAAGAAATGTCACTAGTTATCCTTAATTTGTTTTACTTGAAGATTCTTCTTGAGAAAACCATTTTTGATAAATTTCTTTAAAAATATTAGATTTTAGAATTTCATAATAAGAATCTGCATTAAGGCTTCTTAGAGGTATGTCATACTCCCTGCCTTTGTATCTTTTTCTCATAGTTCTGGATTTTATTTTATTTGTCCCATAAATCTCTGAGAATATCTCTGAAATATCAGACCTTCCTTTTCTTGAATTTCCAAGAAATTTTAATACAGTATCTACAAAATATAAAGGATTTTTACTAGGATTTATTGAGTCTGAATGTTCTCCTGTAACTCTTGCAAGATATTCTAGACTTTTTTTATCAATATAATCTTGAGAAATTTCTTTTTCAATAAATTCTGGAAGGTTTTTTTCTTTCATTTTTATTTACAAATTTTTAAAATGTTTTTTTGAATTTTTAGTCTTAATCCTTATATTTTAAAGTACACCAAACATTTTAAATTTATGTGTGCTAGAGAATATAATTCAAAATGTGGGTGAG
>CAYWQI010000073.1:0-2870 GCA_964460535.1 Candidatus Woesearchaeota archaeon | reverse complement strand
TATTTAAGCTCTGAAAATTTTTAGAATTAATCTCGCGTTAGCGACTGTATTTAGTTTTATTTTTTGTATTTAGTGTTACCAGATACTGTATCTGCATATATTTATAAGTTGTATTTTTTTAGGTTTTTTATGAGAGAAATAACTATTAATAAAGGATATAAAATCACCTTACCTAGAGAAATTTCTTCTGAATTTATAGATGGTTTTGTTTATTTTATTCCTGATGAAAATAAAGGAATTTATGCTTGTTCAAAAAACAAGCTTCTTAAAAAAGGAAAAGAAATTAAAGAAAGATATGGAAAACCTACAATGAATAATCCTTTAAGTAGAAGAATATCAAGAAAACTTGGTTCAAAGATATGTTTTTCTAAAATAGATTCTAATAAAAGAGCAGTTATTCCTAGTGAACTTACTTCTAGATTAAATTTAATCATAGGAAATACAATCTTGTTAGAGTAGTTTTTTAAATAAATAACATATAATAAAACAAACAACAACATATTCTTCTTAATAATTTTTTTCTTTCTAGATTTAATAAGTTTCTAGATTTAATAAATAATAAGAAATTTTAATTAATATAACAGTAATTGGTAACACTTGGAGTTTTGTTCAATAATTTCCTGCTTAGTAGATTTAATAAAATAATTAATATCATTAGATTTTCTTGGATATCTGTGCCTTTGAATTTTTTTATTTCTTTTATTGTGGAATATTTCTAAAAATTATTAAATTTAAGCCCTAAAAGTTTTTACTATTAATCTTTCCTTTTAAATCTTGAGAGAGTATTTATTTTTATTTTTATAGTTAGGATTATCAGATACATATTTCAAGAGTTATTTAAGCTATTTATACTTTGATATTTTTTATTATTAATCTTTTTTCAAGAAAGATATTGGGTTTTATCTTTATAGTTGGTGTTACTAATTACTAAATTAAAATATTTTAAAATCCTAATTTTTGAATAAATTTTTCTTTATTAAATGATTCTAAATCTTTATAATTTTGACCTGTTCCCAAATAAATAATTGGTTTTCCTGTTATTTGTCCTACTGATAAAACTGCTCCTGCTTTTTCATCTATATCTGCTTTTGTTAAGATTATTGCATCAATACCAATTGCATTATTAAAACTTTTAGCTTGCTCTGTTGCATCATTTCCTGTTATAGATTCTCCTACAAATATCTTTAGATTTGGTTTGCAGACTCTTGATATTTTTTCTATTTCTTGAATTAAGTTTTTTTCAGTATGCATTCTTCCTGCAGTGTCTATTAAAACCACATCTTTTTTATTTTTTTCAGCATATTTTATTGCATCAAAACCTACTGCTGCTGGGTCAGAGCCATATTCATGTGAGATTGTTTTTACATTTAAATTTTCTGCATGAATTTTTAATTGTTCTATACTTGCTGCTCTAAATGTATCTGCTGCTCCTAAAACACAAGAAAGATTGTTTTTTTGAAATTTGTAAGTTAGTTTTGCAATTCCTGTTGTTTTTCCACTTCCATTAATACCACAAAATAGAATTACATATGGCTTATCTTTTTCTAAGAATTTAAATTCTTTTATTTTTTTAATTAAATCAAAAGGTTCTATAAGTATTTCTGTAATATTCTTTTTTAGAGATTCATTTATCTTTTGGAGAATTTCTTTTTTTGGAATAGGAATTCCAACAATATCTGATTTTACTTTTGAAGTAATGTTTTCCACTGCTTCAAGTGCAACATTGTTTTCTAAAAGAATCATTTCAAGTTCTTCTTTATATTTTTCAAATTCTTCTTCTGTGATTTTAGTGTTTGAAGTTTTTTGGGTTATTTTTTGAAAAAAAGATTCTTTTTTTTCAGGGAATTCTTTTTCCTTGGTTTCTGGTTTAATTTCTTCTTCAAGAAATTCTTGTTTTTCTTTTTCCTCTGTTTCTTGTTTTTTAGGGGTTTGCTTGATTTTTGTTTTTTCTTTATTTACTTCTTTTATTTCTTTTTTACCAGAAGTTTGTTTGGTTTTCTCTTTATTTGTTTTTTCCTTTTTTGATTTTCTCCCAGAAGATTCTTTTTTTTGTTTTTTATTTGTTTCTTTTATCTCTTGTCTTGCTTTATTAGAAATATTCTTATCTTCTTTGATCTCTTTTTCTTTTGAAACATTCTTTGTCCAAGCTTTTAACTTGTTTTTTAATCTTGAAAACATTGTATTAAAACAATATCTAAGAAGTTTATAAAATTAAGTATATCTTATTCTTTTAAAAGTGTTCCATTTATTATACTCTCCTTTGTAGGAGAGTTTGTAATTTTAACCTTGCCCTTAGGAGTTTCAACAATAGTTCCTTTTGTGATTATATTTTGCCTTGCAAAAAAACGATTACTAGGAGTTTGAATTACATTTGAGATTCCTTGTTTTGTTATCTTTTTTCCATCAGAAACATTTATTGTTTTACCTCTCAATAAGATGGTTCTTTTCTTCTTACCTCTTAGGAACTTTGATTTTCTTTTTTCATCTCCTAGTTTTACTAGATTTTCTTGCCCAGCTCTTTCATATGCTTTTTTCTTTCTTCTTTTTATATACTTTCCACCGGTTTTCTTTCTTCCATTTGCCATGTAAAATTCTCATCTTCTTCATTTAAATATCTTTCGTTAGTGTGTAATTCGTAACACTTGAGGTTCTACTTAATAATTTTTTTCTAGATATAGTAAGTAATAATAAATTTTGATTCATCTAACCAGGAATTTTCTTGAATATCTGTGCCTTTAAATTCATTATTATGAAAAAATATCTCTGCAAATTATGAGGTTTAAGTCCTAAAAGTTTTTACTATTCTCTTTTTTCAAGAAATTTATTAAGTTTTATTTTTATACTTAGAATTATCAGATACTGAACTCACA
>CAYWQI010000072.1:0-2952 GCA_964460535.1 Candidatus Woesearchaeota archaeon | reverse complement strand
AATTCAGATAGGAATACAAATATCTAAAAAAAGGAAAATACCTTTTCCTAAATCAATAATAGTAACTGATAACACCAAATATAAAAATAAAACTCAATACATTCTCTAAAGCAAGATTAATAATAAAAACTTTCAGAACTTAAACAGAACAAGTTAAAGCAATATTTCTCATAATAAAAAATTCAAAAACACAAATATCTAAGAAAACTCTGGGTTATATAAATCAAAATTTCTCATTACTTTCAAATCTAGAAACAAGAAGATTATTAAGTAAAACTTAAAGTATTACTAATTACCAAAAATAAAGAATTAATTAAACATGCTTTGATAATAAATTTCTCTATTAACATCTTGTCTTTTAGGGCCTAAAATTCCTCCAAGAGTAAATAATCTTTGAAATATAGAAGGAGAAAACTTTTCTCCAATTAAATTAGATGCAAGCATTTTAAATTCTAAACTTGATTTTGAATTAGGTCTTGAAATTCCAGAAGGGATAAATTCTGAAACTGCCTTCAAGATATTTAAATCATGTGGAATTTTTGCCATTATAGGAATTTCTAAAGTTTCCTCTATATCTTGTTCAGAAATTTCAAAATCTTTATCATGCACTTTATTTAAAATTAAACCACTTATTGGAATTCCTCTTTGTTTAGCAGTTTTTATTGCCTTAATACTAACACTTAAAGTTGGATAATCAGGTGTTGCAACCACAACAATCTCATCAGCAGATAATATAGAAGCAAGAGTTTCATTATTCAAACTAGGAGAAGAATCAATCAAGATAACATCATATCTTCTTTTTAAATATTTTAATTTATCTTTTAATTTTAAAGGATTTTTAGCTGCTTTATAAAAAACACTTGCAGGAATTAAATCAAAATTACCACATCTATAAATAGCATCATTAATGTTTGCTTTTCTATCTAAAACATGTTGAATTGTAACATCTGGATCAAGTACCTTTAAATGCAATCCAAGATTAGGAGCTGAAAAATTTCCATCTACTAATAAAACTCTTTTTCCTAAATTTGACATAGCTACACCCAAGGAAATAACACTCGTGGTTTTGCCAACACCTCCTTTTAGACTTACAATTGAAATTATCTTTGCTTTTCTTGAAGACATTTAATCACCTCAAAATAATTAATGTTTCAGGGTTTAAATATGTTTTCAATTTTTGTATATGGTAATACCCGGAGTTTTACTCAACAATTTCCTGATTAGAATATTTAATAAATTAATATCTTTAGATTTTTTTAGATAACTTTATCTCTGTATTTTTTTATTATTAAGAAATATCTTTTCAACTTGTTATCTTTAAGTCTTAAACTTTTTTGTTAATAAATCTATTTTGTAAATCTTTATATCTCTATTAAGAGTCTTTAATATTAATCCCTTGTTAGAAAATGAAGTTTTAATCTTATTTTATAATGATTGTTACTAGATACCAATTTTTTAAAAAAATAAAAAAGACATAGTAACCTTTAAAAATACCTCAAACTCTAAACTTTTATGGTTAAAGAAAAATCAACTCTTCAAAATAAAGAAGATACAGAACAAAAAGAAAATAAAAAAGTTAGTTCAAAAAAACTAACAAAAAAACAAATACAAGATAAAATAGTGGAACTTGCAAATTCTGGTTTGACTTGCGAAAAAATAGGAGAAAGCCTAAAAAAAGAAGGAATTTATCCTAAAGAAAATAAAATAAAAATTTCAAAGGTTTTGAAGGAAAAAGGAATATATACAAACCCTGATTTGAAAAATGTTGAGAATAAATTGAATAGAATAAAAAACCATTATGAGAATAACAAACAAGACAAAAGAGCAAAAAGAGAAAAAGACAGGATATTTGGACATTTAAGAAAACTTAAAAAATATTTTAAAGTTCAATAAATTTAATTCTATAATCTGAATTTAACCAAGGGCAAGATTTAAAACCAAGAATAAATTACTTTTTATATAAAATGGCATTAGAACAAGGAGATATAATCTTAGGAACTGTGGATAGAATAGTTGGAACAGTAGTATTTGTAAAATTTCCAGACTCAGAAAATCCTCAAAAACAACTTGAAGGAAGCCTTGTTTTTTCTGAAGTATCTCCAGGTAGAATAAGAAATATCAGAGATTACGTAGTTCCAAAGAAAAAAATAGTTTGTAAAATATTAAGAATCTCTCAAAATGGACATATTGATTTATCATTGAGAAGAGTAACACAAAAAGAACAAAAAGAAATGTTAAACCAATTCAAACTAGAAAAAAGTTATAAAAATATATTGAAAAGCATAATAAATGACAAGAATTTTCAAGAAATAAATAATAAAATAAAAAAAGAAGGAGGCAATCTTTATGATTTTATTGAAAAATCAAAATCTAATCCAAAAGAATTAGAAAAATTAATTGGAAAAGACAGTACTTCAAGATTATTAAAAATAATAAAAGAACAAAAACAAAAAAAATCAACAATCAAAAAACAAATTTCATTAAAAACAACACTTTCAGACGGAATTGAAAAAATAAAATCAATTTTATCTCCAGGAAAAAAACAAGGAATAGAAGTGAAATATATTTCAGCAGGGAACTATTCTCTAAAAATAACTTCTGAAAATTTGAAATCAGCAGACAATGCTCTAAAAGATTTCATTCAAGAAATTGAAAAATCAGCAAAAAAACAAAACATAGAATTTTCTGAAATTGAAAATAAAAAATAGAAATATTTAATAAAAATGCTTTTAAAAAAATGTCCAAATAAAGATTGCAAAAAAAATTATACTTTGAAAGAAAAATGTCCTTCTTGTAATTCAAAAACAAAAGATGCACATTATAAATTTATAAAAATAAGAAATGCTCCAAAATCAAATAATATAAACAAAATCAGAAAAAATTAAGAAATTTTAAAAATTAAAAAATCACAAGGTTTTTTGTTCTTCATCTTAAATAAGTCTATTACAAAAA
>CAYWQI010000071.1:0-3211 GCA_964460535.1 Candidatus Woesearchaeota archaeon | reverse complement strand
AACTATTTTGTTATATATAAAGCTTTTGGTTAATTAAACGCCTCATATCTTTTTAGACCATAGTGCCAATTAAACCAAATCACTAGAGACATCCCCAACAAAAATGCTATTGCAATAGTATAAACAAACCAAATATCTAAAAAAGTTTTACCTTGAACAATTGGAATCAAAATCAATGCAGTCCAAAATGCGGGCATAAAACCTAGAATGTATTTAAATTTGAAACCTTGCCAGAATTGTGCCGGAAAATCTTCTAATAAATTTTGAAATGAAAATAAATTTTGCTGAATTGCCAAATCTAGTTTATCTTTTAATAATGCAAAACTTTCTGTGAATATCCAATATGCAAAATATATTCCTACAATTAAAATTAACGAGATTAAAAGGAAAAAGTTTACAGAAATATTAAAATATGTAAATGTAATTACAAGTCCTAAAAAATAAAAAATGCTGCCTAGAAAAGCATTAGATTGTAACCGATAAGTATATTCTTGAAAAAAAACACCCATTGGCCTAATTAAAAATTGATTTAACTTTCCATCTAATATTTCTAATGATAGGGGCCTAGTCCAAATAAAAATACCAACAAAATAATTACAAAAATTTAGAAGTAAATTAAATATTATGAAATCTTCTAAAGACCAACCAATTACATCTCCAAAGTTTGCATATAAAATAAAAAAAAATCCAACCTCAACAATTAAATAAAAAATCAAAGTAATAACGGCAGAATAAACATTAGCCCTATATTCTTTCATAGTTTTGAAAAGAATTTTGAAAGATTCATTTAAATAGTTAATATTTTTATTCATTTTTAATTTTCTTCTCCAAATCTAAATAATATTTTTCTGTCATTTTTTCTACTTCTTTTTTAATTGGAGCAATAACACCAAATCTCTCTTCTAATATTTCTAATCTCTCATTTAAATAGGTTATCCAAACTTTATTTCCAGATAAATCTATTTGGTGCAAAATTTCATTTAAAACGATTTGCCAATTGAAATATTTTTTTTCTAAAATATTTGAACTATCTTCAATATCTCCATCTCTTTCTGTTAAAGATTTAAATAAAAAAATATCTTCTAAAGAAACTACATGTAATTTTAAATATTTTAAATCTACAAATATTTTTGCTCTATTAATCATATTTTTTGATAAGAAAAAACCTCCACAAACAACTTCATTAAAAATATCAAATCTGTAATCTTCTTTGACTAAGATTTTACTTAATTCAAATTTCTTATATTCTACCCCAATATTTACAGGTTCAAAATCTAATTTTATTAAAATCTTTTTGAATAAATCATATTCTTCTTTATTTTTCAATACAACATCTAAATCTTTAGTTTGAGTCTTTGCATTAAAAAACATTAAAGCTCCTCCACCAATTAGAAAGATTTCTAATTTTTTAGTTAATTCTTTATCAATTTTCTCTAAAATCTCTTTTATTTGTTCTATTTTTGTAAGCATCTTATACTAACCTCCCAATAATTTCTTCTCTTTTGGGATAATTTTCTATTCTTTCTCCTGCCAGAACTTTTTTTATATTATTTAAAATTGGGTGTGAAATATTTTTTATTTTATTTTTATTTTTTTCATAAAACATTCCAAGATAGATTTTTTCTCTAAGAGTTTTAGTTATGTCAAGTGCATCAACAAATATTTCGATAATTGAGAGTTCTTTAGATGAATTTGTATAAGTATTTGGGTAATAGATATCTATTCCAAAATCTGAAAATCTTGAAAATGCAGTCTTTTGAAAATCTTTTAGTTCATCATCATTTTGAAATATTATTTTCTCTTTATTTTGAAAAATAATAATTGAACCCTTAGGTAAGTTTGAATTTATTAATTTATATTCTTTGAATAAAAAAAGAATTGGTTCTAGACTTTTCCAAAGTTTATTGTTAAAATAATAAAAAGTTTTTTCTTTTAATAACAAGTGTCTTTTTTGTAAATATTTTATTGAGTTATAAACTTGACTTTTTTTATATCCTGTTTTTAGGATTAGTTCTTCTAAACTTAATTTTTCTTCTGATGTGAGTATTAATAACTCTAAATTTAATCCTTGCAAATATTCTAGATCTTCTTTATCTAAAATAAATTCTTTTAATTTTATTGCCAAGGGATTTTCTTCAAAATAAATCCTATCGTTAGATTTTGTCAATAACTTTTGATTTTGCAGGGATTTTACTCTTAAATTAATTGTTCTTTGTGAAATTGCAAGTTTTTTAGCTATATCTATTGATTTTTGCGCTTCATTTATTGACAAAAGTTTCAAAATCCTTAAGTCTTGTTTGTTTAACATAATCCATTAAAGATTCTTTTATTTATAAATGTTGGCAAAAATATTGGAAAATTAATTAAACGCCTCGTATTTTTTTAGACCATAGTGCCACAATAAAAAATTTAGTACAACTAAGAATATAAAAATTATTATAATTAAATATAAATAATTAATTATTATAAGATTTCCTTTTAAAATCTCAAATATGAAATATCCTGAAATTGAGGTAGGTAAAAATAAAAATAAGCTTCCAAACCTATATTCTGAAAAAATAACAGGTAAAAATCTCTTATTAATTTCTTCAGTTTTTAAAAAAATATCATAAAAAGGATTATTCCCAAATAACCAAAAATCTAAAACATAAAATAAATTATAAAAAAATAAGAAATAAAAAATTGAAAATATGAAAAATAATGCAAACAAAATTAAATTAAAATAATTTCCGTATAAAATTAAAATAATTAATATGATAAAATTTAAAATTGTTGTTATTACACGTCTTTCTTTCATTGAATTTAAACAAGTATAAAAATAAGTATTTATTGGTAAAAACAAAAATTTATTTAATTTTCCGCTTAGAATCAAAGATTTTAGTTTTAATAAAGAAAATAAATTAGAAAATTTATGAATAGTATAAATTAATACAGTATATACAAAAAAATCAAATAATGTCCAATTAACAAGATTACCAATAAATTCTCTAAATACTAAATAAAAAATTACCATTAGTATATAAGTTAAAATGTCAACAAAGAAATGTATTAAAAAATTATAAGGATATTCTCTAATTGTAAGTAATGCTTCAAGATATTTATAAATAAATACTTTCAGATATTTTCCCATTTTTTAGTTATATGCCCTCATATCTTTTTAACCCCCTAAAGCTTCCATTTTCTTGAAACCTTTTCTATAAATTAAAATCAT
>CAYWQI010000070.1:0-3256 GCA_964460535.1 Candidatus Woesearchaeota archaeon | reverse complement strand
ATTAATTAAAATTTCTTATTATTTATTACCTCTGTGAAACAGGAAATTATTAAAGAGGATATGTCTTGGTTACCAGACACGATTAATTTTCTTTACAAAAACCTCTCTCATCTTGTTTTCTAAGAGGTTCAAAGAATATTAATTTAACCCATCCAATAACAGGAGCAATTTTAAATCTAGCTTTTCCAACTATTTGTTTTTCTGAAATTTTTTCTTCAAAAAATTGCACTCTTCCTACATTATCTCCCATTGTTTTGAAAAATTTTTCATCTTCAGAAGAATCTATATCAACAACCCTATGAATAATTGGTTTGTTTTGAGGACCTCCAACAAATATAATAACATCTCCAATTTCAATATCTTGGGGTTTAACTTTTGTAATAAACAAGATATCTCCTTTATTCAATCCTTTTGAAAAACCAAACCCAGAAAATTCAGTTTTATTTATATCTCTTTTTTCATATGTTTCAGAATGCCCTTTTCTATTCCACCATTCTTCAAAGTCATTAAAACTTAAAATATCATTGTTGTGATACATTGAACAAGATTCAACAATTGCTAAAGACAAACTTGTTCCAGTAGCTAAATTTAATAAAGGAAAAAATATAAACCTTATTAATATAAATATAAGAATTATAGATATAAACCAGCCTTTTAAACTTTCATCTTTCCAAACAATAAACCAGAATTTTTTCCAAAAATTATCCCACTTTTTTTTATTAAATCTCATAAATTATTTAAATAATAAGAGTTTTTAAAATGTGCTGTTAATTATAACTAAAGTGTAGATGATTTGGTTTTAATCTATATCCAGGAACATATTCTTCCACCTTTTTTTCAAATTTTCTTAAACACTCTATTTGTTTTGCATTTGTAGTTTCAATATCAAAAAAATGTCCATGAGTTAGTGCAAACCATAATCTGTATTTAGAAGATTCTTTTGCAATTATTTCAGGATGTCTATCCAAGATTCTTTTTTGTGGTTCTCCACTTTCACCTGCAAAACACACACTTTCTTGCTTTAACCAATCAAGTTGTTCAGAATAATAATGTTTTTGTATTCCTTGTGAATTAGGTTTAATAATATCATAGAGTGTTTCTCTTTCAGAAGATGTTGTTCCTTGTTCTACAAGTTTAACTATTTGCAAATCTCTATTAAAAAAAGGAAGTTCAGTTTTCAATTTCTTTCCTAATTTATTTTTTTCTTCTTCACTTAAATTATGGTGACAAAAATATATCAACTGAAAATAATTTTTTAAATGATCACGAGTAGTATTTTTAGAAACAGGATATTTGTTAGAAAATTTAGGATCCTGAGTATTTCTTGTTAAGCAATTATCTATAGTTTTAGGCATTTAATCCTCTTTGTTATAATTTCATTAAGTATCTTTTATTTATAAATTTTTTTGTATATAAAAATAACTTTTTCCTGATTTTTTTAATTGTTTTAAAAACCACCAACTTTAAAAACCCTAATTTTAATATTCTTATATGGTCTTTAAAATTAATATTGGCTCAAAAACAGGAAAGACATTTAAATTAGAAACAGAAGCAGAATCTCTTATTGGAAAATCTCTAAAAGACAAAATTTCAGGAAATGAAATTCTTCCTGCTTTAGAAGGATGGGAATTTGAAATAGCAGGTTTAAGTGACAATTCTGGATTTGCATCTCATGAAAAGGTTGAAGGAATAGGATTAAAAAAAATACTTTTACCCTATGGAAAAGGAATGCATCAAAAACCTAAAGGAGATAAAAAGATAAATAAAAAACCTGCAGGATTAAGATTAAGAAAAACAGTAAGAGGTAAAATAATAAGTCCTGCAATTTCTCAAATTAATTTAAGAATTATTAAAGAAGGTTCAAAATCTCTAGAAGATGCTTTTCCTGACCAATCAGGAAAACCTTCAGAATCTCAAGAAACAAGTGAAGGTGGAGAAAACAAAGAATCTGTTGCAGAGAACAAATAAAAATCTTTAAGAACAAAATCACAAAGAATTTTGTTCCAAAACTCTTAAAAACAAACTTTTTCTTGAAACTATATGGCAAATAAAAATAATAAAAATTTATCTTCAATTAATGTTGGAGTAGTTGGACATATTGACCATGGAAAAACAACACTACTTAGTAAGTTGACTGGAAAAATAGCTGACACTCATTCTGAAGAATTAAAAAGAGGAATTACAATAAAACTTGGTTATGCAGACATTACTATATATAAAGACAAAGACAATTACAATATTAATTCAAAAGGAACTCCACAAAGGCATGTAAGTTTTATTGATGCTCCAGGACATGAAATGTTAATGGCAACAATGCTTTCAGGAGCTGCAATTATGGATGCAGCAATTCTTGTTATAGCTGCAAATGAAGGAATAAAACCTCAAACAAGAGAGCACTTTATGGCATTACAATCAAAAGGAATAAAAAATTTAATTATTGTTCAAAACAAAATTGACATTGTTTCTAAAGAAAAAGCTTTAGAAAATTACAATGAAATAAAACAATTTCTTAAAGGAACTTCAGCAGAAAATTCTCCAATTATTCCTGTTTCATCACAACAAGAAATAAATATTGATAAAATATTAAATGAACTTGTGAATATTCCAGTACCAAAAAGAGATACAGAATCAGAACCTATTTTTTTAATAGCAAGAAGTTTTGATATTAATCGTCCTGGAAAATCTGTTGAAGAATTAAAAGGAGGAGTTTTAGGAGGAATCTTAAAAAAAGGCACATTAAAAAAAGGAGATAAAATAGAAATAAAACCCGGAGTAATGTCTAAAAAAGCTAATCAAACTTTTTATCAGCCCCTAGAATCTGAAATAATTTCTCTTCAAAAAGGAGATGAATTAGTTGAAAAAGTAACTCCAGGAGCAAGCATTTCTATTGAAACTTCATTAGACCCAAGTTTGACTAAGACAGATTCTTTAATAGGTTGCATTGCATCTACAAAAGGAAGTCTTCCACCTATAACTTATAAATTAAAAATGTCTTTTAAACTTTTTAATGAAGTTTTAGGAGCAGGAAAAGAAAAAACAGTAGAAAAAATAAAAACAAAAGAAATGCTTATGCTGAATGTAAATACCACAATTACTGTAGGAATTGTTGAAAAGATCTCTCCAGATAAAAATGAAATCGAACTTTCATTAAACATCCCAGTAGTTGCACTTAAAGGAAATAATATTGGAATTGCAAGAAATTTTAATGGACATTGGAGATTAATTGGTTATGGTAGTGTCTTGTAATTTCCAAAAA
>CAYWQI010000069.1:0-3393 GCA_964460535.1 Candidatus Woesearchaeota archaeon | reverse complement strand
GTCTTTTAGATTACAATATAAAAATTCTCCTCATGTTTGTGGAAATTAAAGATTAAAGTAAAAATAATTGCAACTAAAAAAGAAACTTTAAAATTCCTTTTCTATTATTAATTCTGTTAAAGCATTGATATATCTTGTAATAATCCTCAAATGATGGAAGACTTCTTTTTCTTCTTTAGTTTTTGTTTTATCATACATCTTTTTGACATTAAAATACCTTGTTTTATCCATCTCAGATATTTTTTTTATTTTCTTAAAATCAAATTTATAATAAATTTCATAAATAAAATTTAGTTGTTCTTTTACAGAATCTGCTATGGGTTGTATATTTTTAAAATTAAATTTGTGAGAAAAATCATATAAAAGATGATGAGAGATGTTTTTAAACTCATCACCAACTAATTCAAGCAAATAAAGAATAGAAAATAAGATTGAAATTTTTTTTGTTTCTTTATTTCCAAGCTTGTTTAAGATTCTTATACAATAATCATGAAATTTGTCTAAATTTACATCAACATCATGTATGTGACTTAAAATTTTGGGATTTCCAGATATTAAAGCCTCATTTGTTTCTTCACACATTTGTTGTATTAAAAAAAATATTCTTCTCAAACTATTATCAAATTCTTTAGTAGTTAATTCACCCATTTCTTTAATTAAAACAAAATTCTTTCCATAATCTGCAATTTCAAAACCAATAAATCGATTAACTAAGCTATGTAAAAATTCTAATCCTGTTTCTTTTTTTGTTTCTCTTCCATATTTGATATCTAATTTATGTAAACTAAAAAACTTATAAGGACTATTTATTTTAAGAGAAGGAGAAAATTTGACATAAACCTCGTCATAGCCTTCTCTATAAACTGCCATAAAATATTTCCATATTGTTGGTATATCCATTTCACTTATATCAAATTCAGTTCTTTTTTTCTCATTTTTCTTTTCAGTACTAATAAATAACCCATTATCTTTTTCTATCAAATCAATCTCATTTCCAGATTTTAAATTAAATTTCCTAACCCAATCACTTGGTAAAGTAATAGTCAATGTATTGTGCCCTTGCTTTATTATTTTTCTTTTCATCTTAATTATCTATTTTTATATAAATTAAATAACCAAAGATATATTTAAACCTTTTCCTATATTGACACTAGTGAAAATATTTTAAGATATATCCACAAAGGATAAGAAATAAATAAATTAAAATCTCTATTATACTATGACATACCCAAACCATGAATTAAAAAAATGGACTAGAAAATTTATTCAGAATTTAATAAAAGACCCAGTAATACAAAAAACTAAAGGATTAAAAAAAGATCTTGTTAAAATAACACAAAAAGCTTATTTTACTACATTTATTGAAGATTATGATTTTGATTCTGAAGGAATAGGATTATCAAGACTTAGAGTATATAATCTAGAAACAGTAAATAAATGTCTAGATTATTTCACTTCAAATAAATATTCAAACTCATTTATTAGGGTTTATGTGGAAGATTTCAAAAAAGAAATAAATTAAAAATTACTAGTAAAAAAATCTTTTAAAATTTAAAAATAATCATTAAAAATGAAAAAACCATTATTAAAACTGATATTTGCAACAACTCTTTTATTAAATAGTTGTGAAAGTGATGAGAATAAGACAAAAATGAATAAACCAACAGAGAATATTTCAGATGATTCTGAACCTGTTTCTTATGAAGAGGTTTCTTCAAATAATCAACAAGAAATAATTCCTGATGCAAATAATTCTGATGAATTTGCAATTGTTTATCCTCAACCAGGAGAAATAGTTGAATATAGGGATGAAATGAGAGGAATAGGAATAAATAAAAAAGTAGAAGATTGTAATGTAAAAGTAAAAACAGATAAATGGTACACTCAGTCAGGTAATCTCAATGTAAGTGATAATGGTTCTTGGAAATATTCCTCTATATATTTTGGAGGTCATGGAAAATATAATGAACACACTATTGAAATGAAAGTTAGGTATACTGATGGCTCAGAGGATAATGCAAGAATAGAGGGGATTGTTAAAGAATAATTAATAAAAAAATGAAAAAATTAATTAACAAACAAAAGAAGACTAATAAATCTAATCCTTTTAAACTTTTTTTATTAACTAGTTTAGCAAGTGCCAGTATTTTATTTTCTTTTCCATATGAAACAAAACCATCTGAAATAGGGCATAAACCTCTGAAAGGAATCTGTTATAGTCCTTTTAGAGACGGACAACAACCAGGAGGAGAAACTCCAAGTGAAGAAGAAGTAAGAAAAGATTTAGATATTGTGAAAAGCATGTCTCCAAAGATTAGAACATATGGGACTGAAGATATCTTATTTAGAATTCCTGAGTTTTGCAAGGATATTGAAATTGATTGTTATCCAGGAGCATGGATAGATAATGCTTCTACAGATGATGAACAAATATCAAATCTTATAACTATAGCAAACAAGGGATATAGAACTACTAAGGGATTAGTTGTTGGAAATGAATTTTTATACAGAAATCCTGATTCTAAACAAAAACTAATTGATTACATAAATCAGGTAAAATCTTCTACAACAAATTTAGTAACAACAGCAGAACAATGGCATATTTGGAGGGATAATCCAGATTTATCAGATCATGTGGATTTTTTAACAATACATATACATCCTTATTGGGAAAACCAAAACATAAATGATTCTAAAGAATTTATACTTGAAAAATATAATCTTATAAAAAACAATTATTCATCTGGAAAAAAGGTTGTTGTTGGAGAAACTGGGTGGCCTACAGAAGGAGAAACCAGAGGAGAAGCTGTTCCTAGTGAAAAAAACCAGGAAAACTTCTTAAAAGATTTTAAAGAATTATCAAATCAAGAAGATATAGATTATTTTTTATTTGAAACATTTGATGAAAATTGGAAAAAACTTTTTACTGGTTTAGAAGTTGAAGCACATTGGGGAATCTTTTATAAAGATAGAACAATAAAAAAAGGATTACAAGAAATAATTAAAGAAAATACAAAAATAACAAGTTTCAATGAAGATGGTTTAAATGTAACAACTTATGAAAATAATTCTTATTATTTGGATGATTGTACTAATCTAACTAACTCTTCATGGCAAGAAAGACTGGGTTTTCAAGGAGAAACAAACAAAAATCTTACAAAAATAATCTTAGAAAATACAGATGAAAATCAAAAATTTTATAGAATTAGAATGGAGTTTTAATATCATAAATAAAGTTATCTTTTATGTGTTCTCCAAGTCTTGTTATAAAATGAAAGATTTAATTATCTCTGTCTTATCTCCTATCTTTTCTCCACTTTTTTAAAACAATAGTAAAACCAATAACTCTTGAAGTGAATTTTTTTCCTAAATAATCTAAAATTTGTTTATTAT
>CAYWQI010000068.1:0-3489 GCA_964460535.1 Candidatus Woesearchaeota archaeon | reverse complement strand
GGGTTTTTTTGCTCTTTTTTTTGTTTTTTGCTTTTGCTTTTGGGGTGAGTGCTAAGGGTTGTGGAGGTGGTATAGCTTGTGAGTGTGGTGACACAATAACTTCAAATTATGTTATGGATGAAGATTTAGTTTGTGAGGGAGGTAACGCTTTGAATGTTAATAGTCAGAAAGTTATAGATTGTAATGGTAATTCAATAATTGGTAATGGTAGTGGAGTTGGAATATTTTTAAATGGAAAAAGTTCAAGAACTGAAATAAAAAATTGTGAAATAGAAAATTTTGAATATGGTATTAAAGATAATAGTTATAGAAAAAGTTATTGGGTTTGTGGCTGGTTTAGTTGTAATTTAAAATATAAAACATATACTCCTCATTCTTTTAATATACACGATAATTTGTTTGAGAATAATATTTATGGTATACAGAACGAGTTTGCAAGTTTGATAAAAATATATAATAATACTTTTAAGAATAATTCAAATTCCGGATTTTATTTTCTTGGAGGCACCAAAGGAGAAGTATATGATAATGATTTTTATGGTGGAGGTTTAATTCAAACATCTCTAAAAGGAAAGACTTATTGTAAAGATGGTATTGGTAATAATTATTTTAATGGTGCTGAGGGTTTGGAATGTGGCGAGTGTATAAAACCTTATTCATGGTTAAAAACAATTAATGTTGATACTAAGTTTTGTAAGGGCGAATATAATGTTTCTGGTTTTAATGTTGGTTCAGATATTGATATAGATTGTGGTGGTTCGGTTTTAATTGGTTCCGAGGATTCTGCATTTAGTTTTGCAGGAAAAAATAATGTTGGAATAAAAAATTGTATTTTAACTAATTATTCTAATGTTTTTTATCTTGGAAAGAGGAGTTCTAGCAGTTGTATGTTTGGTAGGTGTGTTTATAAGTATTATCCAACTAATGGCATTAGTATTAATAATATTTCTGCGTATGATGTTGATACGATTTTAAATACTGAGCATTCTGAGGCAAGAAATATTTTAATTAATAATTCGACATTATTGGCTGATTCTAGCGCTATTAAAATTTTTCAAGATTATAGTGTTAATGCAAAGAATAATTGGTGGGGAACTAGTAATTCTAGTTTAATAAGTTCAAAATTTTATAAATCAAAAGTAGATTATGTGCCGTACAAGTTAGAAGGACCTAAGCCAGACTTATATTTAGATTCAAAAGATATTTCTGTAATTAATGATAAGATTATTTTAAATGTTGAAAATAAGGGTGATTTTTACTCAGGTCTGTTTAAAATTCGTTTATTTGATATCAAAAATGGACAGTATTTTAATGAAACTGAATTTCAAGTTCAAGAAGGAATTCATGCAGGTTTTTCTAATAAGTATGTTTTCAATTGGACAAGAGAAGGTGATTCTCTTGGTGTTTTATTAGATTCTGGAGAAGAAATTGATGAAAAGAACGAACTTAATAATTTTGCTCTGCTTGGTGATGTCAAAGCTTTTACTTATAGTTTAGATATTGATTTAAATAGTGATTTGGCAGAAGTTGAGATTGAAGAGTTTTTGAGAGAGAATTTTGGCCATGATTATGAGGTTTCAA
Source organism: Candidatus Woesearchaeota archaeon (assembly GCA_964460535.1). Classification (GTDB taxonomy): domain Archaea; phylum Nanobdellota; class Nanobdellia; order Pacearchaeales; family GW2011-AR1; genus CAZHMB01. The sequence continues at coordinate 1,908 of CAYWQI010000068.1, read as the reverse complement.
GTGGTGGTGATTTTACTATTAAAATGTCGGAAGTTCCACAAAACAATTCTATTTGGGATGTCATAGGTTCTATTTTTATTGCCAGACATAACAATACAAAGTTTCAAAAAAAAGAATTTAAACCCTATGAATCTGTTATTTATGCAAATTCTTCTCATATTGAAATTGTGTCGGAAGATATGGAAGGTTTTGTTGTTGGAGCTAAAGAATTAGTTAAAAATTATGAGGATTATATTGTTTTGAAAAGTTTTGGTCATAAAAGTTCTATGGATTTAGATGGAATTGAAGTTCATGATTATTTGCAAGAGTTTGGAACTTCTAAGAGGACTTTAAGGGCAGCATTGCATGATGAGATGTATGAAATTGTTCAAGATTATATTCCTGTTAATTATGTTGATGGAAATGAGAGTGGAACTATTGATTATAGGTATAGACATTTAATTCCTCAGAAGAGCGAGATTCTAAGAGCTTACATTGATAAAGATGGTTATCCTGTAGTTATGAGTGGGGGTTTGTGGTCTGATATTGAAACTTGGAATGAACTTGGAACTGAATTATCAAATGAAGGATATGATGTTTATTTAATTGAAATGACCGGTGGTGAGAATACTGAGTGTGATACTTGTTACAATTATCCTTACGAACATCTAACAGACAATGTCTTACCATCTTATGTAAATCATTTCTTAACTGAGAGTGGGGAATCTAAGATTAAATATGTTGGACATTCTAATGGAGGGAGAGTAATGCTTGATTCATTAACTTCTGGACAAATTAATGAAGATGTTGTTGATACCTATGTTGGTGCTGGTGTTCCTGGTGCTTTTGAAGATAAAAGTGCTTTGGCATATTTGATTGGAGTAAAAGGACAAGATGCATTACTTGAATTCTCAGAAGACAATAAAGATCATATTATGATTGCAGAAGTTGAGTCTGAATTTTTTAAAACAGATTTAAAGGATTTAATTACTGACCCTTCTAATATTTTTGGAAAAGAACTATTGAAATTAGCTGGAACTGGTTTGACTTATCTTGCAACAGGGGATAATAAAATATCAACAAACTTGTTTGCAAAGTATTATTACTTCATTTCTTCTGACGAAGATGAACAACCTGGAAAGGATTTAGAAGTTGATTATTTTACTTTGATTGCTGGAAATAATGGTCTTTTATCTTCAAACGATAATGATTTTATTGTTAGCGTTAAAGATGAGAAAGAAATATATAAGAATAGTGGCTCAGAAAATAAAGAATATTTTGAGTTTGATATAAGACATGTTGGAATGTCGGAGTCTAAAGTAGTAAAAAAAGTAGTAAAAGAAACAATTTCAAAATAATTTAATAAAATGAAACATAAATTATTATTAAAAAATTTTGGATTAGTGTTATATCCTTTTCTATTGGTTTTATTATATATTTCTTTTAATGTATACTATAATTCTTTTCAAAGTGATTTTGAATATCTATTTATTGTTGGAATATTAACATTGTTATTTGTTTTTTTATCAAAACTTGGTTTTTCTAGGAAAGATTTTATTTGGTTTTTTTCTTCTGTTTTTTTATCAACTATTTTGTTATTTATTATTGTTTTCAATTTCCCTTGTTCTGATGGGGGCATGTGTGGGTTATTAGTATTAATTTTGCTTTTTGAAGCTTTATTTTATTATTATTTGCCTCTTGGAGTTGGGTTAATTTTATATTACATATTTCGAAAAAAAATAAAATCAAAAAGCAAAAAAAGTAACATTTAAATAGTTTAAAAAATTAGATTTATGAAAAAAAGAGTTAAACGAAGAAAAGCTAACCTAAGCATAAAAGAAAAAATAAAACAAAGTTTGATTGAAATCTTAATAAGTTTTTTTGGACTTTTGGCGAGATCAGAATATAAAATATCTTTAAAATTACAGG
>CAYWQI010000067.1:0-3506 GCA_964460535.1 Candidatus Woesearchaeota archaeon | reverse complement strand
TTCCAAAAATCAAAATATTTTTAAACTAATTTTATTTTACTCTACTATGTCAAAAAAAAGTAAAGTAAAGAACAAATCTTTTAAAAAAGCAGATTATGAAAAATTTTCTAAGGATTTTAAAAATACTTTAGGAACTGCACTTGCTGCTGCATTTGGATTTTTAATGGCTTTTACTTGGAGAGATGTTATTGCTATTTATATAGACAAGATTGCTTTAAAGTCTCCTTTAAAAGGACAACTAATGGCGACAATAATCTTAACAATTATTTCTGTTTTAGCCATAATGATTATATCAAGATATTTAATTGATAAAAAAGAAGAATCATAAATAAATCCTTAAAAAATTTCCTTGTTCTTTTTTATTTAAAATTTTTAATTTAGGTTTTGAATGTCTAATAAAAGTTGTCAATTTCTTTTTATTTCCAATTAAAAGTATTTGATGATATTTTTGTTGCATTAATTGAAGAATTCTTTTAAACTGTTGTATTTCAAGAAATTTTTCTATTCTCCAGATTAATAAATCCTCTTTATCTGTATTTGAAATTAAATATTCATGAGATAATTCAAAATTTTTAAAACCATTATTTTTTAAATTTTTTTCAGTTGTTTTTAATGATAGCAAGTCTCTTGAAATAATATTTATTTTTTGTGGAAATAAATAATATTCAACTCCAAATACCAAATGTCCTTGAAAAGGCTCAATAATTGAAACTTCTGAAACCTTTTCAATATTCTTTATTAAATCAATAACTAAAAGAGTATCTTGCCTTGGAAATTCTTGTTCAGGAAGATCTATTGAAGTTTCCATTTTATAGATAGTTTCACCAACATAATACCCTACTTTTTCTTTAGTATAGATTTCTTTATTTTTCATATCTAATTCTTTTTTAAATTTTAAATGAAATACATAGTGTCCTGAAGACTTTTTTTCATGGACAATTGAGATATTTTCTTTTTCTATTTCCTCTTTAATAATCTCTTGAAAATCTTCTAAAAGTTCCTTAACAATAACAATAGCAAATATTCCATTGTTATTTAGATATTTAGAAGCTTCAAAAATAAATTTTTTTAAACTAAGTTTCTCAAGTTTTGCAGGATAATTACAAACAATTAAATTAAATTTTTCTTTTTTATCTATTTCAGAATAATCTAAACTAGCAAGAGTTTTAATCTTACAATTATTTAATTTAGAATTATGTCTAGTAAATTTTAAAGCAAGAGCATCTCTATCAGTGCAAGTAATTTCAGATTCAGGATATAATTTTTTCAAAACAATTCCAATAGCACCATAACCACAACCAATATCCAGAATTTTATTATAATTAATTTTAGAATTTTTTCTTAAAGAATCAATTAATTGAAAAGTTCCTTTATCTATATGAGCAGAACTAAATAAACTTTGATTAACATCAAATAAAAATTTTTCTTTATTGTAATTAAATTCAATTCTTTTATGATATTTGCTGAACAAGTCTGAAATTTCCATAAAATAAAAAATAAGATTTGAGTTATAAAGGTTTTTGAAAGATAATTTAGAAGTAAATCCTTGATTATTCTAAACCCAAACTAATCTTAAGAGCAATATGTCATTTATTAAGATAATAACTATCTAATGAACAAACTCTTCTTCTAACTCTATTCTTATCAATAGTTATTATTTGATTTAACAAAATTCTAGAATTCTTTGATAGTTTTGAATTTTCTTTTGGAAGAAAAACATTTGTAAGATATTTTTTTGCAAAAAAATTTGAAGTCACTGGAGAAACAATATTCAATGGGCTAAAAAGATTTCCTTTATTATTTTGAATAATTACAGTAGGTCTTAAATCACCTTATTCATGCTCTTGAATAGGTTCAAAATTCATAATTAAGATATCTCCTCTTTTAATTTTACTATTTCCAATCTCTAAAATCTTCTATAGTATCAAAGTTCAGCAATTTTTATGAAGAAGATTTTATTTAATTACATAAACCTTGATTCATATTTTTCTATTAACTTTTTAGATATTTTATAAGTTTCTCAATTATATGAATCCTTGTTTCAGAATTTTTCTAGAAAACTTACTTGCTTTTAGTAATTTCAATACACATACCTGCAGCAACAGTTTGTCCTGCATCTCTAACTGCAAATCTACTCATCCATGCATTTTCACCTTGATTTTCTAAACACAAATTTCCTTGAGGCTTAATTCTTACTCTTGCAACATCCCCATTTTTAAGGAAATCAGGATTTTCTTCAGAAACTTGTCCTGTTTTTGGATCAATTTTTGCAATAAGTTCTATAAATTGACAAGGAACTTGAGCTGTATGCACATGGAATACTGGAGTATATCCTTTTGCAAGAACAGTTGGATGATTAATTACTGCTATTTGAGCAATAAATTCTTCAACAATTGGTATAGGTTTACTAGCATCACAAATTACATCTCCTCTTGCAATATCTTTTTTACCTACTCCACGAATATTAATACCTACATTATCTCCAGCTGTAGCTTCTGGAAGTGTTTCATGGTGCATTTCAATAGTCTTAACTTCACCTTCAATACCATCACCAGTTCTACCTGGAAGAACTTTAACTTTCATTCCTTGTTTCATGATACCTGTTTCAATTTTTCCAACAGGAACAGTACCAATACCAGTAATTTCATAAACATCCTGAACAGGCATTCTCATAGCATATTCAGTTGGTAATTCTGGTTTAGGGAATTTATCAAATTGTTCTAAAATACTTGGACCATTATACCAAGATATTTGGTCAGATTTTTTCACAATATTTTCTCCTTTTAATCCAGAGCAAGGAATAAATTGAATTTCATCAGGTTTAAATCCAACTTGTGTTAATAGTTTTCCAACATCTTCTTTAACTTTCTTAAAAGTTTCTTCTTTATATTCTACTGCATCCATTTTATTTATTGCAATACAAATATTCTTAACACCCATTGTTCTTAATAACCATAAGTGCTCTGTAGTCTGTGGTTGAACACCAGCAGGAGCTGCAATAACTAAGAAAGCTGCATCTGCTTGTGAAGCACCAGTAATCATATTTTTAACAAAGTCTCTGTGACCTGGAGCATCAATAATTGTAACTTCATAATTTTGAGTAACAATTTTCTTATACATTAAATCAATAGTAACTCCTCTTTCTCTTTCTTCTTTAATCTTATCCATAACATAAGCAAATTCAAAACCAGCTTTTCCATGTTTTTCAGCTTCATCTTTTAATTTCTTCATTTCTTGTTCAGGAACAGCTCCACTTTGGAAAAGTAATTGACCAACTATTGTTGATTTTCCTGCATCTACATGTCCTACAAAGACAGTATTCATGTTTGGTTTTTCTCTAGCCATTTTTTTGTTTTTTAAAAATTGAATTTAATCAATTAATTTTGTTAATGTTTAATAAAAAAAAGGGTTTATAAACTTTTTGGTGAATTAAAAAACAAGAAAGATTAGAGGTTGTCGACGGGAATAATTTATTTATCTCTCCCCATGACCTTCCGAGCATATTT
>CAYWQI010000066.1:0-3643 GCA_964460535.1 Candidatus Woesearchaeota archaeon | reverse complement strand
TACTTGCAAGAATAATAAGTTATCAGATAAAACTGTTGATAAGATGTTCAGATAATGAAATAATTAGCATCAACGTGCTAATTTTTAGACACGCTCTCTAAAACACAGATTTCCCTGCCAACAATTTGATTTTTTCTATATTCTGAAATTGGAAAACCTTTTTTTATTTTTAATCCTGTATTTAAGGATATTTTTGAAAAATCTACACTTATTCTTTTATGTGCTGTTTTTATTATAGGACAAGTAAAAACAATCTTTCCTTGGATATTATTTTTAAAATTATTAATTACATTAATAATAAGATTTTCAAAATAAGAAATATTTTCTTCAGCTTCTTTTTTTGTAGGTAATTTTTTTAGAATTTTTCCAAGAGAAGGCTCTGTTGCAATTGCTTTTAAATTATTTCTCTGTTTTGAATTTAACTTAAAATTTCTAGAGTCTTTATTTAAAAGTTCATAATTTTTATTAGAAAATTTCTGCCATTCTAGATTATTTATTGCTCCTTGAATTGCTTTTTTATCTAAATCTATTCCTAAAACACGTATGTCTTGCAATAAAGCTTCTTGTAATATAACTCCAATTCCACAAAATGGGTCTAATAATTTATCTCCTTTTTTCACTTCAGATAAATTGATTAATATTTTTCCTAATCTTGGTGAAATACTTAATTCTGACCTTCTCACAGGTTTATTCATATCTCTTTCTTCTAAAGACTTGTAATCTATTTTTTGAAAAACTTTTCCAAAATAAAAAAAATTTCTAGAATTCTTGAATAAACAAAATTCCTCATCAATAAGTTTATTTGAAGAAAAAACCCTCACTGTTTCTCCAGATTGAAGAAGCATTTTTTCAGATAGAGGTTTATGAGTTGCTTTTAATTTTTCTAATTTAAATCTTGATTTTAAATAACTCAAAATTTCAAAATAATTTTCTTCATCTGCAAAATTCCACAAGACATAATTCATTTTATCTTTTTTTCCAGAATAAATAGAAATCTTTTCGAGATTATTCTTAATTTCAGAGATATTCCCTGATGTTAAAACCTCTGCAATAGAAATAACTCCTCCAAAATTATTAATTTCTTTTTCTTTTATTTCATCAGAAACCTCAATATAAAGACAATGACTTGCTAATTCTGTTTTTAAAACCTGTCTTGAAGTTCTTTTAAAATAACTCTTGACTTCTTCTAAAGACAAATGAGGATTTCTTCCAAGTATGAATAAATATTTTTTTAACATAAAACAACAAACAAGTAAGAGTTTATAGGGTTTGCGGAATAAAGGTACTTGGTAATACTAACTACAAAAATAAACTAAACACATTCCCTGAAAAAAGATTAATAGTAAAAACTTTCAAGAATTGAACATGACAATTTGTAGAAATATACTCTCATAATGAAAAATATCAAGGCACAGTTATCCAAGAAAACTCCTAGTTATATGAATTAAAATTTTTATTAAATATCAAATTTTCAAGACAGGAAATTATCAAGAAAAATATATCTTGATTACTAGGTATGAATAAAGAAATGTTTTAAAAACAAATATTTAAATAATTTCTATTATTTGAAAAACAATAAAATGACAAAATATTGGATTATCTCAATAAGTATTGGATTAATAATATTGTATTTTTTTCCAGAACCTCAAACAAACTTTATTTATTATTTTTTAACAGCCCTTGCATTTATTGTATTAACAATTATATTATATAAAAAAGAATCAAAATAAAACTCTGGATTTATCAATATCTAGTTAATTATTCTTTAATAAGATAATTTTATAACTTCATTAATATATAAAAGATAAATGAAAATAAAAGACCTTCCAGACAATAGCAAACCAAGAGAGAGATTTTTAAAATTTGGAAAAGAAAATTTAAGTGATGCTGAATTAATGGCAATAATTCTAAGAGTTGGAACCAGAAATAAAAAAAATAAAAAAGGGAATTCTCTACCTGGAGAAAATGTTGTTGAAATGTCTAATAGATTAATAGCAGAACATGGTTTAGATAAATTATTTGATTGTTCATTAAAAGAACTTCAAGAAATAAAAGGAATAGGTCCTAGTAAAGCTATGCAAATACTCTCTATAGCAGAATTAGGAAAAAGATATAATGAATCTAAAAATCCAATAACTAGAATAACAAATGCTAAAGATGTATTTGATTATTTTAAATACAAGCTCAAAAATAAAAAACAAGAAGAGTTTTGGGTTTTATTATTAAACACAAGAAATATAATTATTAAAGAAGAATTCATAACTAGAGGTGTTTTAGATGCTGCAATTATTCATCCAAGAGAAGTTTTTAAACCAGCAATTAAAAATTCAGCATCAAAAATAATTCTTGTTCATAATCATCCTTCAGGAAATCCCCAGCCTTCAGAAGAAGATATAGATGTAACAAAAAAAATAATGAACCTTGGAAAAGAAATGGATATTAAAGTTCTAGATTCTGTGATTATTGGTTCAATAGATTCAAAAGATAATCCATACTGGTCCTGGATTGAAGATAATTAAACCCTCTTAATCCTTTATTATATAAAAAACAAGAGTAATCTTTAAAAGCTTTATTGTGCTTATCAAATTAGAAGCTTTTAAGGGGCTTTGTTTTCCCTTTAGGTTTTCTATAGAAAATAAAAGAAGTGGGACTTAAATTCACTAAGAGAATAAGAAATGTCAATAAAATATACTCCAATGGTTAGAAAAATAATTAAGATTCTTGAAAAAAAAGGTTTTTATGTAGCAAGAATGAAAGGAAGCCATATAGCTATAAACAAAAATCCTTCTTTAATAAGGCCGATAATTATTCCCAATAAAAAAGAATTGAGTATTGCTGTTAGAAAAAATTTAATAAAAGAGTTGGAAGAATCTGGATTTGATACTTCTGAAATTAAAAAAATTTTTTAAAGAAAAATCCTAGAAATAATAGGAGGTTCTTCTTGTTTTGTTACTGTTAATACATTTTCTTTTTCAGAAGGGCATTCTTCAAAATACAATAAAAGAGCTTCTTTTAAATTTTCTCTTGCTTCTTCTATAGAATCCCCTTGTGTGACTATATTAGGTATTTGCAAGGCTCTAGCGTTATATATCTTTTTTTTTCCTTCGCCTTCTGATTGAACCACAATGTCTATTTCAAATTTTGCACAATCAAAAGATGTTTTCATTTTAAAATAATTACACTTTTACTTAAAGAAATATCATTACTGCTATTTATAAATTTATGTAATACATTCATTTTAACCTCCTTATTCCTCACTCTTAATTGTTATAACCAAGGAGTATTTATAAATGTTTGTAGTTTTTTGTTCTAGACATATATTTCTTTAAATTGTTCAAAAGTAATTAAAAAACTTTGCTCTAGAAATGAAAAATATCTAAATTTTTTATAAATATTAACAATAGTGAACAAAAAGATATTATAAATATTTTTATCAATAACCTTGCCCTAAAAATTTTGATAAATATCTTTTTTAATCTTTCTTGTAAATGTTTCAGATAGTTCTCAAAAATATTTCCTAGTTTCCATTATTATATTCTCCATTCAACAAATATCCACGCCCGCGACCTCGCTTCTTCCTTTACTCGCTTTCAAAAATTTATTTTTGTAAGGTCAGAAATTTTAATTTCTGAATCCGAATCTC
>CAYWQI010000065.1:0-3672 GCA_964460535.1 Candidatus Woesearchaeota archaeon | reverse complement strand
TTTAAAAATCCCTTCTAAAATAACTCATACTCAGCCATGCTTTCCAATTACTTTAAAGTAGATTGCTTCTCTTCCTCATCTATTTTCTCCCCTATGATATCCTTATTATCTAATAAAACTTCGCCATACTCTCCATCATAACCTGGCTTAACTCTAATTTTCCCTTGACGATTTTTTAAAATTAAATCAACTAAATCATTATTAATAACTTTCTTTAAATCATCAGAAGAAACATTCAATAAAATCTCAAATTCATTTTTAAAATTTTTAATAAGTTCATTATAAATATTCCAAACTCCTTTAGTGTTTATTCCTTTTCCTAGATAAAGAGAAATAATTTCATGAAGAGGTAAAAGTTTTAATTCAACTTTATCACTTGAAAAACCCTCGCTATTTTCAGAAAGTTCTTGAACTCTATAATCTACTCCTATGGTTAATGGTTTTCCACACCTTGGACACAAGCCATTCAATTCCTTAGTTTTTTCAGGAGAACAAGAAAAACCACAATTCCTATGTCCATCAAAATGATACTTTCCATATTCAGGAGCAACTTCTATAGTTCCTATTATGTCATTCTCTCTAATTTGTCTTAAAAGTTCATCATAACTTTCAAATTCCTTAAAAATAGTTGCTTCTCTTCCTAAACGCCAAGGCCAAAATGAGTGTGAATCTGAAAAACTTAAAATACTTTTTCCTTTTAATTCATCAATTTTACTATTCATAGAAATATCAGAACTTATACCTGTTTCTATTCCAGATATATTTTTGTCTTGAGAACCAAAAGCTTCTTTTAAAGAATCAAATCCAGAAGCACTTCCAAAAACTCCAAAATATGAAGTCCAGATATGCGCTGGAATAACTTCTATTTTCTCATCAATAAGTTTCATCTTAGCAACAAAATCTTCACAAGAAATTTTAAAAATAGGTCTTCCATCATAATCCCTTCTTCCACGAGTATCAAGCCAGGAATTTATCTTATCAACTGCTTCAAAATCCGGAGCAAGAACAACTAAATGAACTTTCCTTCCATAGTCTTGAGTATAAATTAAACTAACTTCCCAAGATAAAACAAATCTAAAACCTGTTTTTGTTTTAAAAATTCCAGAACCCTCATCAATTAATTCTCTTTTTAATTCTTCTAACCACTGAGGATGTGAAAAATCTCCTGTTCCTAGAACATCAAGTCCTTTAATTCTTCCCCATTTCTCCAGATTTTCAATATTAAGTTGCTTGCTACATGCTCGAGAAAATCTAGAATGAATATGTAAATCACAAACCATTGCTTTTTGCCCTTTAATAAAGATTGTCATAAAATAAAAAAATAATAAGAAGTTATAAATGTTTTGAGAAAATTATTTCTTTAAAACAACAGAAACAATATTAACAAAAATAGAAACTATTAAACCAATAAAAAATAAATTCAACTGAAACAAATTAAAACACTAGGTATTTACAATATTTAAAGAAAAAATAAGCAAGAATTAAAAAATTTATGCATTATTGCAGGATTTGTTTAATTTAGATTATCAATATTGAATTTCTGTATTTAGTAAAGATTGTTTTAAGAATATATTCTCTCTTCTGAAATCTGGTTTTTTGTAAGATTAATCTTACCTGCAGGTATCTACAACTCCAGCACCCCAAGAAAATCAATACTATTAACTCAACCCTTTTTATTTAGATTTGACAATGCTCTCAAAAAAGAATATCCAAATAAAAAAAATATACCCAAAAACTTATAAAACCAAAGTTATATATATCTATAACCTTGGTAATTAAAATGAAACTCAAAATAATTGATAAATTGAAAAAGAAATCTCACAAGGATGTAGCTTTAGCTCAAGACATTTTAATAGATATTATATATGAAATCTTCCCTAAAACAATCTTCCATGGTGGAACTGCTATCTGGAGATGTTATAAAGGAACAAGATTTTCTGAAGATATAGATGCTTATTTAGATAAAGAAGAAAAAAATAAATTAACAGAATTCCAAAAAAAATTAAAAGAAAAAGGAATAGAAATTATTAAGTTTAAATCAACAAACAAGATTGTATACTCTAAATTAAAGATAAATCAAACTGAAATAAGATTTGAGGCTTCTTTCTTAAACATTGGAAATAAAAAACCTGTATTAAAAGCTTATGAAACCCTTGAAGGAAATTATATTAATATCTTCACATTTACTCCTGAAAACCTTATTAAAGAAAAAGTTGAAACATATCTTTCAAGATATTTGGTAAGAGATATTTATGATATTTATGTCTTGCTCAATCATGTAGAAAACAAAAATAAAATAAAAAATTCTCTGAAAAAATTAATCTCAAATTATAAGAAACCAATTGATGAAAGTATATTGCCTTCATTAATATTTACTGGAGCAATACCTACAAATAAACAAATCTTAGAAAATATTAAAAAATGGGCAAAATAAAATACCAAAAACAAATAAAAGAGTTTATTAAAAAAACTCCAGTGTTTAGTATAAAAGATTTGAAAAAGATAATTCCAAATGACTATGCAAAACTCCTCTTGCATAATCTTGTAAAAAAAGATGAAGTAATCAGGATAACAAAAGGATATTACTCAAGATTTGAAGACCCAATACTAATTGCTTATTGCATAAAACCTTCCTATATAGGGCTAGAAAATGCTCTTTCTTTACATAATCTCTGGGAACAAGAAACAAATGTAACACTACTAACTCCAAGAAAAATTCGACAAGGAACAAGAAAAGTTCAGGGGAATAATGTGATAATAAAAAAGATAAAACCAAATCACTTTTTTGGATTTGAGTACCTTGATTATAATACCTTAAAAATACCTGTTTCAGATATAGAAAAAACTTTTATAGATCTGGTTTATTTTAATAAATATCTAGATAAAGAATTAATCAAAGAAATGAAAAAACAAATAAAGAAAAAAAAGTTAAACAAATATTTAGATAATTATGACAAAAATTTTAAAGATAAGATTAAAACAAAATTAAGTTTGAATTAATATCCCTAAAATACAATTTTTTAGAAAATAATTTTATTTCTGATTATTCTTCTCATCCAAATACATTTTTCCACCCACAACCAACAATAAAATTCCAATAATTATCAAGCTCCAAATAACATATTTCTTAATATCACTCTCAGATTCATCTTCACCCTCTTCTAAATCAGTACCTTCTTCAGAAACAACCTCTCCAGTTCCTCCAACTTGTTCATCTTCAGGAACTTCTTCATATATTGATTTAATAGTTAAATTAGCTTCATTACTATCTTTATCAATACTATTCAATAAAACATAAATATTGTAGTGGTTGTCTTGAGTAACATCTACTTTTGTATCTTCACCAATTCCTAAAATAACCTGAACAGTTTCAGAAGAAATATTTATAGTAACTTCTTTATTATCTTCATCAATTTCAATAACTCCCACATGATGATTTTCTCCATCAATCTTTACTCTTACTCTATGTTTCTTTTTCATTTCTCTAGAAAAACTCTTTTCAAAATCTTCATCATCAATTTCTTTTTCTACTTTTCTTTTTTATTTGTCTTATTAATTTTATTCCAATAAATCTAAAGCACCTATTAAAGACAAATTTTTTTTAACAACCTTTATTCTAGGATTTATTCCAGAAAAAAATCTTTTTTTAGATTCTTTTCTTGTTTTAGAAAT
>CAYWQI010000064.1:0-3821 GCA_964460535.1 Candidatus Woesearchaeota archaeon | reverse complement strand
AAATCTAAAAGACAAGAAAACCAAGTTAATTCTTTAGAGGATAGATTCATTTATTTTATTGTTATTCTAAAGAACAAACTCCAAATAAGAAAGATATATTAAATAATTTAAGAAATGAAGTTTATAAAATTCATGATACATTAAACCTTATAACAAACCAAAAAGGGTATCTTCCTGCACAACTTTTATTTCTATCTAATGATTTTTCTAATGAATTGGCAATAAGAAAAGAACAGATAAGCACAGGAGCAGCATTAGGTAAAATCGGAGAAGATAGGGCACTAAAGTCTGGTTTAATGGAAACTCTTGAAAGAGATTCTGTTATGTTAGCATGGCATTCAAAAAAGGTGAGAAAAATAATTGACTTACCTAAAAAAATTGAGGGAATAATAGATTATTTCAAAAGATACCAATTATATCCTTATATACTTGATGTAACAACTGAATTAGGTATACCAAGTATTTTAACTTTAACTTTAGATTATAGTGGTATAGGAGATGCAGTAAATGTTGGATCAAAATCAGATTTAAATTATGAGTCTGCGATTGAAGGTGCATTATTTGAGTCTATTCAATGTCGTAGATCAAGTAGATTAGTAGAAGAAAAATCTAAAAGACAAGAAAACCAAGTTAATTCTTTAGAGGATAGATTCATTTATTGGATGCCAAAAGAAAGGATAAAAGATGTTAGACATTTAATAGAAAATGTTGAACAATTAAAATTTAGTGATTTAAAGCAACAGAATATATCAAATTTAGAAGATGCTGTTAGGATGTTAAGTAATAAAGGATGCTCAATATTTGTTTCAGATATAACCTTGCCCCAAATAAAAGAAAAAGGTTTTGAAGTGTTAAAGGTTATGATTCCTGAATTACTTCCATTATATTTAGATGAAAATGCAAAGGCACTCTATAGTAAAATTCATGGAGAAATAAAAGGAGATAAATATTTAAAACCCCACCCAATAATATAAAATGTTAAAAATAATTAAAAATTTTTACAATAGAACTAAACTCAAAGATTCTGATGAAATAGAGACAGCCATTCCTCCAATAAGCCATATTAAGATATTCTATAAAGACTATCCTAGATTGCCTCAAAAATATTTGAATCAAGAAAAAAATAAAAGTGAATTTGAGACATTGCTAGATATGAGAAAATCTTATAGAGAATTTTCAACTGAACCCATTACATTTAACCAGTTATCTAAAACTCTTTTAAGTTGTAGAAATAGGGAAGACTCCAAGAATACTGAAATGAGAACTTATCCTTCTGGAGGGGCAAGATTTCCTATTGAAACTTACTTGGTTGCTTATAATATTGAGGATTTAAAAAAAGGAGCATACCATTATAATTTAAAAAATAAATCTCTTGAATTACTTTTAGAAAAAGATTTAAAACAAGAACAAAGAAAGATAATTTCTCCTTATTTAGAAAATCCTGCAGCAACAATTGTTTTTACTTCTGTTATCCCAAGATCTGAAGTAAAGTATGGTATAAGGTCTTACCCTTATTCATTAATTGAGTCAGGACACATGGCGCAAAACATGCTATTAAGTTGTGCTGAACAAGGCATAGGGGGCTGTCCAGTAAGTGGATTTGTAGACGAAACTATTAAAAAGATACTTGACCTTCTTGATAATGAAATTCCCATATACACTATTAGTATTGGTAAAGTTAAGAGAGGATAAACATGAATACCCCTTTGATAAAAGAAATAAATGATGCAAAGATAATTTCATTCTTTAGAAATATAAATAATAAAGAAGAATTTTCTAATTGGTTAAAATTTTTTGCTTTAAAAAAATATGAAATTGAGAAAGAAGAATTAAAGTTTGTTTTTAATTTTATTTTTGATCTAAAGGATAATGTAGGATACAATTTTTTAAATACAGACAATAAGGAGATATTCTCTATTGTAAAGGAAACTCTTTTTTTATGTAAAGATATAATAGAAAATAAACAAAAGATATTAGTCTTTCCAACAAATAATAATTTTGTTATTAAATATATGGGAGGTGTTAATGGTTTTTCTCCTAAGAAAAATTTTGTTTGGTTATTTTTAAATACTTCTGCAAGAGAGTGGAAAGAAAATCTAAGGGAAACTCTTTGTCATGAACTAGCACATTCTTTATCTCCTTACTATAAAGGTAGTGATTTTAATCTTGGTGAAGGCATAATATTGGATGGAATAGCAGAACATTTTAAAGATGATTTATTAAAAAATAAAAAATCTCCCTGGGTAAATACAATCAATAGAAATGAAGCAAAAAAAATACTTAAGGAAATTAAACCAAAACTATATATAAAAGATAAAGATTTATATGAGGAAATATTTTTTGGAAAAGGAAAATATCCTAATTGGGTAGGATATTCTATAGGTTATTATTTAATAGAAGAATATCTAAAACATCATAAAAAAGATTGGAATAACATTATAAAAAAATCTCCTGAAGAAATACTAAAAGAATCTCTATCTACTTTTATTCATAAAATTTAAATTTATTGATACCCACCATCACCAGTCCCACCACCTTGTTGTTCATCATCACTAGAACTATCATCTCCTGAACCACTATCTGAACTTCCTGAATCACTTGTTGAAGAATCATTTGAACTAGAACTTCCACTTGAACCTCTGTGAGCAAGTGCAGCAGGTTCTGAATCATAAAGAATCTGTCCTTTGTTTGGTTCATTTACATCTGTGTATTGTAATGCTCCATTTGCTGTTGTTACAGAATATTCATTTGTATTATCTAGCATCGAGTTTTCAACTGAAACTTCCTTTCCTGTTCTTGCTTCATAAAGAGTTGTGCTTGAACTTCCTCCACTTCCACCTTCACAACCAGTTCCTAAACTCCCAAGAAGACCTAAAGCAAGTATTGTTGATAATCCACTTTTTTTTGATCTTCTTGAAAAAGATTTTGTTTTAGAAATTAATTGTGTTGCATATTTATCAATACCTTTTCTTCCTTGAGGTGTTTTTCCTTGATATGCTTTGTTTGCCATTTTTATTGATTTTTTTTAGTTTTTTTATTTTATAAATTTATTGTTTTATTTGAATTGTGTTTTTTATTAAACTAATAAAACAAGTAATTTAAACTTTATAAATCTTTTGTTTTTGTTGTTATTCTTTAGTGGGGGCAGAATACTATTTTAGGTTTTTAAATTTTCATATTAAATTATTAAAAACAAATTTATCCAATTTTAAATCTTAATATTGCACCTACACCTTGTGTTAGATTTTTAAATTGTTTTCCTTCTTCTGTTTCATTAGAGACATATTCTATGTTTGAAGAAATATTCTCTGCTTGTTTTTTTATGTCTTCTGCTATTTTTTTATCCAAGTCATCTGACAGAAGAATAGTATCAATTGCTCCGTATTGAAGTGCTTTTTTTAGATTTTCTGGTTTATATACTGCAAGTTCAGGATTTTGTCCGAGGATTTCAAAGAATTTTTGAAGTAATTTTTTTTCTTTCATAATTTCTTGTTGTTCAAGTATTTCTTGTGATTTTCCAACTAATTCTCCTAAGCCTGATTCATCTGTATCACCAATATCAACTCTACCAATAACTTTTTCTTGTAATTGTGTTGTTAGATATTCATTATCTAGAAATTCATCTTTTGTTGGAATTGGCCCTCCAACTAAAATTCCTTTTAATTTTGGCATTTCAAAAAATGATTTTTTCATTTCTTCTGCAATTCTTTTATAAAAATCTTTTGTTAAGCCTTCTGTTATTCTATGAAATCTTTGAGAACTTTGACCACCAGCTCTTACTTTACTTGGAATTCCTGAAGTTAATTTTTGCAGAACTTCAA
>CAYWQI010000063.1:0-3855 GCA_964460535.1 Candidatus Woesearchaeota archaeon | reverse complement strand
CTCTTCTCCACAATATAATTAATTTCTTTCTTTTATCTCCCAATTCTCCTCTACTATCTATATAAAATCTCTCTTAATCTTTCATTCCAATATTCTACAAAATATAATTAACCCCATTCAATTCCCAAAACTATTCTCCACAATATAATTAAATTGCACACAACTTTCCCAATTCCCTTTAAATATATACTCAGTTTTTCTAAAAACCATCAATATCCAAATCTTCTTTGATAGTCTTTGTGACTCATCCACTCAAGAATAATAGATAAAATTTGAACATCTCTGCTAACAACTGAATAAATTAATCTCCATCCCTTTGGCAAATCATATTTCAAGAGATTATCTATTCCATATTTTTCTAGATAAACTTTAGGAACCAATTTCTTTTGTATTTGAATTCCACAAAAAGCATTTTCTTCTAAATCATCCATATCTCTATTAATTCATTTATACAATCTTTGACCCTCTGTTTTAGAATTCTTTAATTCTTCCAAATTTTTCTTTACTTTTTCTTCAGCATATTTTATCTGAGATTTAATCTTGATAATTCTGGCCTAGTTAAATATTTTTGGGCTAATTCTGGATTCCAAATCCAAGCAATATTTCCCTCTCTATCTTGTGCTATTTTTCCAGATTCTAAAAGATAGTCAAATATTACACAGAATGTTTGGTAAATCATTTTTTTTTGGCAGAGCTTCCCAAAGAGACTTTTTTTGTATTCTCCAGAGTTTTCTCTAATGAATTCCTCTACTCTTAAAATAGTGTCTAATTGAGGATAATGTAAAATATTTCTTGATAATATTTCTTGAGGCATTTTTATTAGTTATACATATATATAACTAATAAAATCTTTTAGTCATCTAAATAAATTAATTCAAACAACTTACTCAAAAATTATTCTAACTTTCAATCAGAAGTTATCTTTTTCATCCTCTCTAAAAAAATTTCTTCATACTCTGCCTTAATTTCAAAGATTCCTAGAGCAACAATCTTCCCTCCATACTTTCTTAATAAACCATAACTAGATTTTTTTCCATTCAACAAATAATAATAAGAATAATAATAATAATTTTCTCAATTTTTAAATTAAAATTCCTTCAGCAAAAATCACCTAGTTCTAATAGTGGTTCCACTTTTCTTTTTCTTTCCTTTAATAACTCCATAAATCACTCCAACAATCAAAGCAATAATTAAAGTAGGAACAGCAGTTACAAAATCATAAAAATCATAAAACTGATATAAATCCACATTTGTTGTTCTTAATAAATCATAAATTCTATCTGGATTAAACATGTATTTAATAATTCCCCACAAAGCTAAAATAAAAATAATAATTCCAGGAACTCTTCCAATATTATCTCTAAGAGATTTATAAAAAGGAACAAGCAAAATTATCATCACAACAAATAACATTAACAAAACAAAACCTGAAAGAGCTTCTCCAAAAAATTGCATCATCCACTGACTTCTAACAGCAGCTGAAGCTGAAAAAAATGCAATTGCCAAAGCCATTACAATCAATACCCCATTGTTTTCAGTCATTATCTTATCTTCTTCCCAAGGAAATTTTGATTTCTCTTTCTTAGAAAAAAATCTTCCTAAAGCAATATAACTTAAAGCAAAAACTAAAATAAAAACTCCAATAAAGATAAATGTTGGATTATCTAAAAATCCTTCAACATCCCAAGAAGAACCCCAACTTCCATAATATCCTCCCCATGAGTAAGCACTAACTAAACTAATCAAAAAAATTCCAATTAATAAAAATAATCCTAAGCTCTTATTCAACTCTTTTTCCATATTTAAAACAAAAAAACATATTATATAAAACTTTTTATCTATTTGTAAACCTTATCATGATGCTCAAAATCCACAAAAAGAATAAAATTGTTTTTAATATCAACTTTAAATGTTAAAACAAAACTTCTATCAATATGAACTCTTTTATATTCTTTTAATTCATTTCTAAGATTTTTATAATGATTAATCGTATCAGAATTGCAACTTATAATCTCCTTAATCTTTCTATTAATAATCTTAACTTTTTTTGGATCTTTCTTAGATAATTTTTTAAGTATAAATTTAAGTTCATCACTTAAATCAAAATCAAACATTATTTCTCCTCACAAAGTTTATCTAATTCTTCAATAGACATCTTCCTTTTTCCATATTTTTTGAAATGTCTTTCAGCTATTCCAGAAATTTTCTTAATATAATTATCACTTGCTTGTTTTTCTATTATTTCATTTCCATAAAGCTCAATAAATTTATTTAAAGCTTCAGATTTATCTTTCAAACCATATTTTAATTTAACAATTCCTAAGACTCTATTTGCATAATCATTTATGTTTACTCTTGCTGAAATCATTTGTTGTGCCATTTTAAAATCACTCCTTATGCATATGAAATGCACTTTAACTATTTAAACTTTTTGGTTAACTAAAAACATTTTTCTTCTCCACAATAAATTAATTTTCCACTTCAAAATTAAATCCTACTAAAAATCCACCAAACCCAAAAAACAAACAGGAAAATACAAAACCTTTTTATCCTTCTTTTTCAAATCTTTTGTTATAATCAATAATCTCTTAAATTTGTTTTCTTTTAAAAACTTTTTAACAAACTTCAAATCCCTTTCTTTAACATCATTCCTATATTTAACCTCTATCAAAACACCTTCTAAAACAAAATCAATTTCTTTAGATAATTTTCTATAAAAAAATTCAGTTTCAAAAAAATTCGCAACATAACTTTCAATTATTTTTCCTTCATCAGCAGAATAAAAATAACCAAAACCTGTAGAACTTGGATAGATTTTTTTAGATTTTTTTTCTGAAGTTAATTTGTTCTTACTATAATTAAAAATCTTCCTTATTAAAAAAGATTTCTCTAAAAAATCAAGATATTTAGAAATTGTTCTTCGGCTTCTATCTAAATCACTTGCTAAATTTGTATAATCAACAATCATTCCAGGATTTGCAGAGATAATTGCAAAAATTCTTCTTAATAATTCTGGCTCATCAATATCAAAACAAGAAGGAATATCTAAAAAAATAATTCTATCAATAACAGTTTCCTTAATATATTTAAAAATTACAGCCCTATCTTTTTCAAAAATTAATTCAGGAAATCCTCCGACTAATAAATAATGTTGAAATTCTTTTTTAATTTTTTCTTTGTATAATAGAGGTTTATCTAAATCTATCTCTGATTTTTTTATTCTAAGATACTCTCTAAAACTAAGAGGTTTTGAAATAAAAGTATAAATTCTTCCAGCTAAACTTTCACCTTTCTTTTTTTCTATTAACAATCTTGCAGAACCAGTTATAATAAACTTAATATTAGGATAATTGTCATAGAATAATTTCAGTTCATTTTCCCATCCTTCTCTCTTCTGAATTTCATCTAAAAAAACATAAATCTTTTCCTTAGAATAATCTACTCCAACAATTTCCTTATATGCTTGTAAAAAAGTTTCAATTTTATCAGAAATTAAATCAAAACTAACATATAGAATGTTTTCTTTTTTAGTGCTCTTAAGTAATTCTTCAATTAATTGATATATCAAATAACTTTTTCCAGTTCTTCTCATTCCAGTTATAGCCAAAACCTGTCTCTTTGAAAGAAATTTACAAACCTCATTGAACATTTCCTTTTTTTCAGTATTCTGAAATTCTTCTTGCACTTTCCCAGTAATCCACCAGGGATTTAAATCTTCTATTTCCATATGGTACTTAGGGTACTCATATTTTTAAACTTTTTGGTCATCAAGATAACCTTATTTAATTTTGATTAACTTTTCTGCTTCGCCTTCAAAACATCAATCCAAACATCTGCTTTAATTAAGCTCTTTTT
>CAYWQI010000062.1:0-3897 GCA_964460535.1 Candidatus Woesearchaeota archaeon | reverse complement strand
ACCAAACATTTTAAATTTATGTGTGCTAGAGAATATAATTCAAAATGTGGGTGAGGATGGTAACTATAAAGTTCCCTCTTAACTCTTGTTTCTTTTCAATAATCTATTTCTTAATTGTCCACAACCAGCAATTAAATCCTTTGCTGAACTTTTAAAATATCTTACATAAAATCCTTTTCTTTTTAAAAGTTCAACCATCTCTTTGGTTTTTTCTTCATCTCCTGGATTAAGTTTATTAGTTTTATTTAATTTTGAAAAACGTATGGAAAATTTATCCGGATTCAATTTTGAAAAGAATCTATATATTTTAGAAAAGGAGTCATTTTTATTTTTGTTACAAGATAATTTAAATCTATGATTTTTTGCCTTTTTTGATAATATTTGTCACACATTTCAAAAATTTTTTTTAACCCCTCTGATGAAGGAATTAGTCTTTTCCTAATTTTATCACTATATCCATGCAAAGAGATTTGTAAACCAAAGTTTATTTTAGCTTCAATAATTCTTTTTATTCCCTCTATGCTTGCTATTGTAGTGGTTATTGAAACCTTGCAATTTTTAATCTTATTTAGTTCTTTAATAGAATTGATGACATTCTCAGAATTGAGAGATGGTTCTCCACATCCACTAAACATTACTCCGATAAAAGGAAGGTCATCTAAATTTATTTTTAATTTAGATAGAATTAAATAAATCTGAGAGAGGATTTCCTTGCATGAAAGATTTCCATTAAAATTTGTAGAGTCATTAATACAAAATTTGCATCCAATAGGACAGCCTAATTGAGAGGAGATACAGAAATACATTGATTTGTCTTTTTTAATCATAAAAAGTGTTTCTATAAAATCATTTTCAATCGAGAATAGGGCCTTTCCAATTTCTATAAAATTGTTTGGTTCCTCCAGAGGGTTACATTTTTTATCAATAATTTTTATTAATTTCATTGTAGATTAAGGAATCACACATGGGATCTTCTTCACAATAATCCTTAAATTTATTGAATGCTCTAGCCCTACACCCCCCACAAATATATTTTAATTTGCATTTTGAACATTTTCCCTTAAGGGAATTACGATTAAAAAAAGGTATCTTTTCCTTTCTATCTTTTAATATGTTCTTTAAGGATTCTTTGTTCAAATCTCCCAGTTCTATATCCAAAAAAGAACAGGGATATATCTTTCCTTTTGGATTAATATAGAACATATTTATTCCAGCTAAACACCCACTTATGCATTCTCCAGACAAACAGCCCGGATTATTTTTTATAACCTTTTTTAATAAATTTTTATCTATGGTTGCCCACAAAGGGTCTTCTGAAGCGATTTTTAAATTATTATTAGAATATTTTTGGCTGCATAACTTTCTTAACAATTCTCGATATTTTGTAGAAGAGAATTTTAGACTTTTGTCGATTCCTTTTCCAAAAGGGATAACTCCTCGCGAATAAAGAGTATCAACATCTAATTTATTGCACAATTTTATTACTTTTTTAATTTCATTTTTATTCTTAGGATTGAGCGTAAATTCAATGTGTACACGAAACCCTTTTCTTTTTATGAGTTTTATTGCACGAATAGTTTTTTTAAATACCCCTTTTTTGTTTCTTAACCAATCATGGTATTCTTCATTGCAACTATCAAGCCCTATCCCAAATTCATCACACCCTGCTTTTTTCAGCTTATCTAGGATTTTTTCATTAACCATTTGACCATTTGTTTGGATTCTTACTCTTATCCCTTTTTTGGTGGCATAATCTACAATTTTAGGCAAATCTTTTCTAAGAAGAGGATCTCCTCCGGATATTGCAAGGGTTTTTAAATTTATTTCTGCTAGTTCATCTATAACTTTTTTTGCAAACTTCAAATTTTTTTCTTCATAAATAAAAGGATTATTAGCCCTACAATGTTTACAACTTAAAGAACATTTATGAGTTATATCCCAAAGAACATAGACGATATTTTCTTTCATCTTGAAACTTTTAAAATATAACCTCCTGTAAATAATATTTTTTTCAACCCCTTTGCAATCTTATCTTCATTAGGGTATTCTAAAGGTATTGTTTCTAAAATCTCCAAATTGGATTTCTTTAATTCTTTTTCTAATTCTTTTTTTGAAAAGAAATGAATTTTTGCCCCAGAGAGATTTCCTGAGCGTATTTTTTTAGTTCCAAAAGCACCTGAAGAAAAAACAGAAGAAATTAAAAACTTAATATTCCTTATATTGTTCCTATTGTGTACATGAATTATAAGTACTCCTTCATTTTTTAGCCTCATTCTTATCTTATTAAATAAGTTTATTCTTTCTTCTTTGGAATTTATACACCCAAGAGTATGATACATTAAAAGAACTAAATCAAATTTGCCTTTAATTTTACTATCAAAATTTCTTAAATCTCCCACCAACAATTTCACATTAAGTTTTCTTTTTCTTAAATCATTTTTAGCAATTTCTACCATCTTTTTGGATATATCTATTCCAATATACTCTGCTACCCTTCCAAATAAAGGAGCATGTCTTGCAATTCCACATCCTAAATCTAAAATCCTTGATTTTGTATTTTTCTTTATTTGTTTTTTTAAATATTCTCTTTCAAATTTGCAGTATCCCTCTCTTTTCCTCAAGGAATTCTTATATCCTAAAGCAATTTTTGGATTTTCATACACTGTTTTCATGAAAGCAAAAAGTTTATAACTTTTATAAAGTTATTCCCTTTATGTTATATCATCAAGCAGCAATAAAAGATAAAAGAGGAATTATTTATTATGTTTTTGGAAACCAATCCTTTAGTGATGTTATCTATGCAATTCCTTATTATTTCCCAAAAGAATATTTCCATTCTAAATTTTTGCCAAAAAATAAATTTTATCAGAGAGTTGAAATTGAAAGAGTATTGAAAAGAGGTTACTTTAGAATACATAATATAAGTAAGGCTTTTTTATTAGCAAAAGATTTAAATTGCACTCTTGTTGTTGACAAAAGATTTGGTATCCCAATTTTTGCCTTAAAAAAAGAAGATATTCTAAAAGTGTATCCTTTGATGAACAAAAAAAATTACAAAATATTGAATCAAATTGAAAATTTTTTTGGCATTCCCAAAAAGAATATGGCCATAATAAGATCTCGCTCTATAGGGGTTGATACTCCTCATTCCAATATTGATATAGCGATATTTGGAAAAAATAATTTTAAGAAGTTCTATAAAGATTTTGATAGATTTGTTTTAGAGAAGGGATATGAGAATTATCTTAATCAAAGAAAACAAAGGCATTTGAACTTATTACCCCCACAATACAAAAATATTAAAGAACTTTTTTTAAAAAAGAGGGTTTTTTCTTTTAGTGATAAAAACAAAAGTTATGATTTTTATTTTATTAATCACAAAAAAGAGACACAAAATTTATCTTTTATAAAAGATATCGGAACCTTTAAAATTAAAGCAAAGATTATCTCCTCGGAGGAGAGTTATTTTTTTCCACATCTGTATAAAATTAAGATATTAGGTCCCAAAAAGAATATTCCAAAATTTAAAAGTTACATAATTTTATATGGATTACACTTATCAGGAGTTTTTTCAAAAGGAGATGTTATTAACATAAAAGCAAAAACAAAATTAATTAGCATCGATGGAAAAGAAGTTCTTTTTTTATTCCCAAGCAAATTTATCTAGTCAAATAGACAAGCAAATTCTAATAGGGTTTTTTTATCTCTTGCAGAATCTCTTAATATTTCTTCTGACACAGTTTCATAACTTCTCTTTCCCTTTTCATGTTTATATTTAGTTTGATATTCCATATTTAATTCTAGTTTCTTCTATTTAAAAATATTTCGTTTTAGAAAGCTTTGTGTAGTATCCGAAAATTAGTTCGCCTAACTAATTCTAGTTTAGATATGACTAAA
>CAYWQI010000061.1:0-4322 GCA_964460535.1 Candidatus Woesearchaeota archaeon | reverse complement strand
AGATGACTTCTTATGGTTTGAAAGAGATTGCTTATCCAAATACTAATATGGTTTTGCTTGGGGAGAAGTAATTTTAATTTTTTAGAAGCATCTTTGAGTTTTTTCTTATTTTTTGGTATATGTTCTGAGGATATTTTTGAGGGGTTTGGGATATTATTTTGACTTTTTCTACTGAGTTCATTGGATATATTTATAAATGTTAAAGTTTGGTTTTAATTTAAGATGGATTATGATGAGATTTGTGAAGTAAGTAAAGAAACTCAAAAATTTATTAGAGAGATTTCAAATTATGATGAAAAAAAAGTAAAGAATATTAAAACTATTTTGAATTCATTGGAAAATCAACAAAGGGCTGAGGCAAAAAAAGAATTCAATAAACAATTAAGATATATTTTTGAAAAAGCAACACCTGAAACTGTTCCATTTTTAGTTTATTGTATCTATGTTGGTTTGGCAGGTTTATTTAGTTTTTTTATGATATTAAATAAATATGACGGAATAGAATTTTATGTGGTTAGTGGCATTTTAGTTTTGATGATGGTATTGCCGATGTTTTTATTACCTAAAATTGGTTTCAAAAAAGTGATTGGGTGGTTGATTTTTTGGAGGAAAGAAAAGAAAAATGTCTAAGGAAAAAAAGAAAATTGGTGAAAATCATAAACTTCTAATTCTTGAAGAAGCTAAGAAAACATTTGATTTGGGTGAAGAGAATAGGAAAAATTTAGAGTTAAAAACAACATATTTTTTAACTTTAAATTTGGCAATAATCTCAATTTTATTAATAGATATTGGGAAGAAATTATTTTTAGATTTGGACAAAGTATATTTAATATTTTTGGGATGTATGCTTTTTGCTAATTTAGTATTACATCTTCTTAATTTTTTGCCTTTTCACTATTATAATAATCCCGAAAGCAAATCTCTAAGGTCAGAAGATAAATATAATTCTGGAAAGTTTATTTTGAATCTAATACAAAGTTATGAGAATATAAATCGTAAAAATCGTGAGAATAATAAAAAAAAAGCAAAAATTTTAGTTGGGATTTATTTTTTAACAATAATTATAATTAGTTATATTCTGACTTGTGGTTTAATTCAATTAAAATGGTAAATGAAGAAGAAATAAATGATTTTGAGGATTTTAATGAGGGGGAGTTATCTATTCCTAAACCAGTTTTAAAATCACGCGATAAAATTGTAAAATGAAACTATTTAAAAAAAGAGGAAGAAATCAATTTCCTGTAGAAAGTAAAGAGGTCAAAAATAAAAATTCGGGTTATATTAGACTTCTTAAGGATTTAAAAGCAGATTGGCCTACAATGTATAGAGATGATTCTATTTGGAATGAATATCAATGTTATATTGAAGATTTAGAGTTCTTAGTAAAACAAGGAATTTTATTTAAATCCCAGAGTATGGAAACTCCTAATGGTCGAGTTGTTCAATATTATAAATTAGGAATAAAAGGTTTTGAATATCTTTTTATGCGTAAAGTAAATTTCTTTTTAATTATTATTGGGTTTTTCACAATATTGTCTTTTTTTGTTTCTTTAATTTCAATTTTTATAAAATAATCTAATTACAAAACTTTTTATATGTAAGAAAAATAATTAAAATAAATGGCAATAGAGAAGAATGAGGAAGATAAAAATTTTTCGATTCAACTTTTAATAATTGGAATTTTACTCCCAATATATTTGAATTCTTTGCCATTAGTAATTAAACCAGTATGGAAATTTTCTTTTGAAATTATAAAGTATATTTCATATGGTTTTGGGTTTTTATGGTTTTCTTGTCTAATTTTGGGAACATATCATATTGCAAGATGTGATGACTGGATTTATATTAACTCCAAAGAAATATATAAAATCATATTTAGACTTATATCTTTAATAACTATTATTATATTTTTATTATTAGCTATTGTATACATTATTTCAATATTAAATATAATTTTTGGTTTTATATGGTATTATATATTCATGATAGTTTTTTTTGTGTACCTTGTAATAATTATTTTGAGAGAGGTATTTGACACATTTAGAAAAAATGGTAAAAAAAAATAAAAACAAAAACAAAAATAAGATTACAATTTTGGGCATAATATTTTTATTATTAATAATTGGCGGATTTTATGCTATTTTTTTTGGTTCTGAGGGTATTGATATTTCTTGTAAACAAAAAGAAATAATCGGTTTTGGGAAAGTTTCTCCACCTTTATTGTCGGTTGCAACAGAACCTTCTTGTATTGTAGAATATGAAGTTGAATTTGGGGGCGAATTTATTTGTGGGGGGAAAGAAGAAATCTTTTTTAAAAAAGTGGTTCGATGTGAGAATTTAAAAGAATATAAAAATAAAAATGTGACTATAAGTGTTACTTTTTATGATTTAGAAGGTAAAGAAATTGGAAAAGATGAAAAGGTTTTATTAAATAATTAATCACAAATCACTCCAACTCTCTACAAACCATCCTCTTAACCTTTTCAAATCTTTCTTGATATGAACCACTAACACAAACATACTTAACGCCCTTAGAATCAAGCAACTTCTTCAATTTCTGATCATTTCTAGCTCTAACATCCAAACTTCCATGCAAACGAGTTCCATCATCAACCCACTCAACATCACTCTCTAAATAAACCCACAAATCATAATCCTCAAACTTAAACATCTCATCAAAAAGCTTAGAATCCTGCTCCATATACAAATTCAAATAATACTTAGTAATCAAAACCTCAGTATCAACAAACAAAACCCTATTTGCAAGCTTCAACTTCTCAAACTCAATCATCTTATGTCCATAACCAATTCTAACAAAATCCTCAACTCTCAAACACTCAGCTCCTCCAACCTCAAAGCAAACATCACGCCCAAACTCACCAACATACTCAGTATTAAACACCTTAGCCAAATTCCTAACAAGTGTAGACTTACCACAACTCTCAGTTCCAACAACTACAACCTTCTTAACAAAATCCCTCCTAACAACTTGAGGCAAAAAATCCCAACACTCAAAAACTCCCCTCTCACGAATCTCAGTTCCTGAAATTGGAAACTTCTCCCTCAAACTATCAATAATAACATGCCGACTCTCAGGATAAAGCTCCTTAAAAATCTTCGAATAACTCTTCTCAGAACTAAAAATCAAATCAATCTTCTTCCCAATTCTCAACTTTATCTCAAAAGCTCCCTCACTCCAATCATAATCCTCATCACCATAACTATCCTCAACATCAATAACCTTCACATTCTCCATATCAGCAGTCACTTGCCTAAGCCAAGACAATCTCCTAACTCCGGGAATATACTTCATCTTAGAACCCTTGCAAAACCTACTATCTCTCTTCTCACTATGCGACAAAACAACATACAACTCATCACACTGATTAGCTGCCTCAACAATAGCATTCACATGTCCTAAATGAAGAGGTAAAAACTTACCTCCTATAAACCCAACAACCATTTTAAACTTTTAAACTTTCAACAACTCCTAAATCCTTCCTCTTATTAACTCCCAACTTCAACTGCTTCTTATACAACTTAATCCAATTAACCAAACCATAAACTGCATTCACCAAAAACGCAGTCCACATAAGCAAAACCGCAATATCATTTCCTCCAGAGAGCAAAACAACAAACCACATAATAATTGAAACAATATCAACCACAATCCACAAAATCCACTGTTCCATATACATCCACGCCATAAGTATCATTGCAATAACTGAAAGAACAGTTGAAATCGAATCAATAAATGGCAAACTACCACCAAGCCCTTTCAACACATACCCATAACCAATAACACCAACAACTGTAACCAACCCCCAAACAACTCTTGCCCTATTACTCAAAAAGAAAATCTTAACATCATCTTTCTTCTTCTCTGAAACCTTATTCTTTCTCCACAAATAAAGCCCCACAAACTGCATAGGTAAAAAGTATCCAATATTTAACATAACCTCTCCATAATACTTCCAATTATATGCAACATAAGCATAAGCTAAAACATTCACAATTCCAAAATAATAATTTGAAATCTTACCTTTGGCAACTAAAACAACTGTCCAAATCCCCGTTAATGATGCAACAACTCCAATCCACGAATCCTTCCAATAAATTGAAAGCCCAATAATAATTGCAGTAAATGCAAACAACCATACTTTTTCATATGTATTCCAATCTTTGAAATAATTTCCAACAAAGTTTTTTTTCACACTAATATTATTTTTTACCATTTTCTTTATAATCTTTTCCTCACCAATCTCTCCCATAAACTAAAGGCACTCTTCGACCAATACCAAAAGCTTTCGAAGTAATACGAA
>CAYWQI010000060.1:0-4343 GCA_964460535.1 Candidatus Woesearchaeota archaeon | reverse complement strand
AGTTGAATGTTCCCAAAATTCTGTTTGAATTTTTAGGACTCGCAAGCCCGTATTTAAGAGGATTGATTAATTCTTTCAAAAACATAAGATTTATTCTAATTTTTCTTTTAATATTTTTCTAACAATAGAAACATCTGCTCTTGCTTTTGAAATTTTCATTACTTGTCCTATTAAAAAATTAAAACTTTTTTCCTCACCTGATTTATAATCTTCAATTGCTTTCTTATTTTGAGAAATCACCTTTTCACAAATCTCTTCAATTTCTGAATTATCTGAAATTTTCTCATATTTTTTAATTTCTTTTTCAGGATCAAAAGATTTAGGAATAAATTTCCTTAATATCTCTCTTGCTTTTTGTTCTGTTATTTTACTTTTTTCTATAAATTCAAGAAGTTTTGAAAAATGCTCCTTTTGAATGCAAACTTCAGATATCTCTTTTTTATTATAATTCAAAACACCTAATAACTCAACAACAATCCATCTTAAAACAAGTTCAGGAGGAACCTTATTTACAGAAAATTCAAAAATTTTAACTAATTCAAAATTCTTAGTCAAAATCTCAGCAGAATCCTTATCTAGTTTATACTGTTTAATTAATTTTCTTATTTTATCTTTAGGACTTTCAGGAATATTCTTTTTTAATTTTTCAATCCTTTTTTTATCTAATCTTAAAACAGGTAAATCAGGGTCAGAAATAAACCTATAATCTGCAGCTTTTTCTTTTTTTCTCATTAAAAAAGTTTTTCCAGTTTTTTCATCAAATCTTCTAGTCTCTTGTATTTTTATTGTTTGATTTTGTTTTTGACGAGAAACTTCATATTCAATTGCCTGAACAATATTATTTATTGAATTAACATTCTTTATTTCAACTCTTTCTCCTTTTTTTTGAGGAAGGGAAATATTTACATCTGCTTTTATTCCTGATTGAACATCAATATATCCCATATAACTTAAAGTATTTTTTAAATTTTTTAACCATTCAGAAACTTCTTCAGAAGAAGAAAAATCTGGTTCTGTAACAATCTCAATTAAAGGCACTCCTGAACGATTATAATCCACCTCTCCTGTCTGGGGATTCCAAGCAGCAGGATCTTCCTCAAGATGACACTCTGTTATTTTAATTCCTTCAAATTTTCCATTAACTCCTACTGGAATTGCATATGGACCTGAAAGAGTATTTTGATATCCTTTTGGAAGATCTGGCCAAGAATAATGTTTTCTTTGCCAAGGAATTTTATTATTTATTTTGCATCCAAGAACAAGACCAATTTCTATTGATTTATCAACAGCTTTTTCATTTGGTAACAAGGGCTTTATTCCTGGTTCACCAACACAAATAGGACATATATTAAAATTAGGTTTAGCATTCTTAATTCCATGAATTGCCTTACAATCACAAAACAACTTTTCATTTGTTAAAACATAACTATGAATTTCTAATCCTATCTTTACCTCTATATCAAGATTCTCTTTTTCTATCTTTGATTTAGTATTATCCATAAATTAAATCAGAAAAAAGTCTTTTTATAAGTTTTGAATTTGAAAATCACCTAAAATTATTTTTATTTTTTCTTGTTTCTTTTCTTTATTTTCTTTTTAGATTTATTCTTTTTAAAAATTAAAAAATAATATGCAAATGCAATTAAAACCAATGCTATTAAAATATTAAAAAATCCAAAAAAACCTAACTTAGCTCTTTGAGGACAAGGCACGATTCTTTCATTTCCTTGACAAGATTCTCCAAATCTTTCTCCAGTATTAGAATTTATAATAGGAGTCCAATGATAAACTCCAGAATCATTGATATATTCATCAGTATCAGAAAAATTAAAAGGAGCATTTCCCTCAGAAACTTGTTCATAAGTATAATTATTATCTTTCCAATTCATTTCAGCTGTCCAAGAAAGTTTAACAAAATCTCCAGTTGTGCAATTTCCTTTTTTATTGTCACTATAACTACAAACTCCAATTTCATTTGGAAGAGTTATATTTGAACTTTCAGAAGAACCATTTCCACAACTTGCATTAATCTTAATTCTTTCTAAATTAAAAGAACAACTTTCATTATCTGAATTCCATTCACAAGAACAAATTGTTTCATATTCACATTGAACTTCACTATCTTCTTCTATTGGTAACTCTTGGATTTCTCCACAATCTGTTATTCCTGTTTCTTCTGCATTTTTAACAGCAACATGTCCATTAACAGAACATTCATCACAAGCAGTTTCATTTCCATCATAATTTGAACACAAAGTTAAAGGACTTTCACAAAAAGCATTTCCATCTTCATGATAACAATTTTCTCCTTGAGGACAAGTTTCAACTAATTTCCATTCTGAATATTCTAAACAAGAAGTCTCACCAAAATCAGCACTACAATTTCTTTGTTCAACTGAATCACCTGAACATCTCATTTGAATTTCTCCTTCTTCAGAACAATCATTATCACAACATCCAGAAGTGTCAAAAGAACAATTTGAACAAGATAATTCCCCCCCCATCAAAATCAAAATCTGAACAAGTTTCACCACTTAAATTTCCTCCATCACAAGATTCTGGTTCTTGGACCAAACCATCTCCACAATTTACATTATAAAAACTATAAAGTTCTTGGATTTCATCTTCTGTTAAAGAACGATTCCATATTGCTATTTCATCTAATAATCCCTCAAAAAAGCAATTAGAATCCTCTTCATCCACACAAACACTATCTGTTGGACCATACCATGAAGCTCCAAAAAGAAGACTTAAATTATTTGAAGTAAATGTTCCTTCTAGTTCTGTATTGTTATCAACAAAATTACCATTAATATATAATTTTTGTATTCCTGAATCTGTATCCCAAACCATTACAACATTATTCCAAGAAGAAGAAGCAAGATTAGAAGAAGTTCGATAAACAGGGCCTTCACTATCTGAATTCCAAGTATCACTCTTCATCCAGGTTGCAACCATTCCCTTAATCAAATATCCTCCCTCAGAAGTATCAGTTTGATATTTTGATAATAAAGTTCCTTTATCTCCTATGAAATAAACCCATAAAGATATTGTCTTTTGACCTTCTGGTTCAAAAGAAGAAACAGAGGAAACCTCAATATAATCCTCACTTCCATCAAATTCATAAGCCTCTCCCTTAACACCAGAAATATTTTGAAAAACATCCCCATGAATTACACCATGATTCTCTCCAACAACATCAACAGCAACAGAATTATTTGAACCATCTTCTGCATCCATTGTCCATCTTGAGATTAAATTATCATCAAGAGAACTTTCAAAACTAAAAACAAATAAGAGATTTAATAATATCAAAATTCCAAAAACAAACACAAAACTCAAGCTCTTTTTATACCCTTTTATCATATCTATTAAAGAAAAAAGGCATTTATAAAATTATCTTCTGATTTTTCATTACTTATTGTTTTTTTGTTATTGTTTTTTTTATTATCTATTTATTTTTGTTATTGTTATTTTTGTTATTGTTATTAAGTAACCATTTAAAAATTACTACAAGGAAAAGATTTATATACTCTGAATTATAGATAATACCAAGATGATATCAGAAAAATCATTAAAACAATCTTTTGAAAAAGTTAAAAAAGACATTATTGGTTTACAAAACCATATCCTAGAAGTTGAAAAAAAATACGAGGATTTATGGAATGTGATTTCTAGTTTAATGGAAAAAGACCTTGCATTAAGTAAAGAAGTTGAACAAACTGCAGCAATTTCACAAAAATTAGATAATGCAGCTAAAAAATCCAACTCTAAAAAAAATAAACAAGAATTTGTTGCATCAAAAACAGCAAAAAAATATCATGTCCCTGATTGCACTTTTGCAAAACAAATAACTCCAACAAAAAAACTAATCTTCTCTTCTAAAGAATCAGCAAGAAAAAAAGGTTACAAAGCTTGTGATTGTATTAAAAAAGCATAGAATTTATCAAAATTTCAAAAATAGAACAGATATTATTACAAGATTTTTACATAACTATTATTCTTCACTCTTAATCATTATATTGTTTCTAGTAATTAAAACCCTTATCTAGCAACACTAAATACAAAAATAAAACTAAATATCTTTTCTGAAAAAAATTAATCATAAAAATTTTCAGAGCTTAAATATAGCAAGTTATAGAGATATTTTTTAATAATAATGGATTTAAAGGCACAATTATCAAAGAAAACTTCAGAAGATATTAATTAAAATTTCTTATTACTTATTAAATTACAACTATTAAAAATTATTAAAGAGCATATGTCTTGGTTACAAGATACTAAAACCCAGAGCGTGTCTAAAAAATAATTATAAATAGTAGTTCTACCTCAAAGAGTCAACT
>CAYWQI010000059.1:0-4452 GCA_964460535.1 Candidatus Woesearchaeota archaeon | reverse complement strand
GTTTAGTCATATCTAAACTAGAATTAGTTAGGCGAACTAATTTTCGGATACTACAAATATCAAAATTTACCCAAACATTTAAAAAACCCTTTTTTTTATTTTAAATATAAAATGAGGAACCCAAAGAAAAAACAAATAAAACAAATTAAAAATAATCCAAATCTCTGGAAATACTTGGTTGGTCTGGTTTTAGTTATTTTAGTTGTTTTAGGAGTTATAATCTTTTTAAGCAGGGATAATTCTAATTTAAATAAAGATGTTATTGCTACAGTAAATGAAGAAGAAATAACAGCTTCAGAAGTAAGTGCAATTCAAGAATCTTTTCTCCAGCAAGGAGAGCAAATTTCTGAAGAAGATGCTTTAGAACAAATCATAAATAAGAAACTAATTTTACAAGAAATAAATAAAGGAAATTATGCTGTTTCAAGTGAAGAAGCAGAATCTGCAATTGAACAACAACTCTCAATGCAGGGTGCATCTTTAGATGATTATAAACAACAACTTTCTCAACAAGGAATTTCTTATGAAGAACAATTAGAATCTATTAAAGAAGAACTAAAAATTCAGAAATATCTAGAAAATCAATTTAAAGATGAAAATTTTGAGGTTTCTGAAGAAGAGGCTCAAGATTTTTATGAATTATCCAAATCACAATCTACTGAAGAAATTCCTTCATATGAAGAATTAGAATCTCAGATAATCTCAATCTTAGAACAACAAAAACAACAAAAAGCAATAGAGACTCTTGTCCAAGAACTTAAAGCAAATGCTGAAATAGAGTATTTAAAAGAAGTAGATTCTGAAGCAGAATCAACAGAAGATTTTCCTATTGAAATTACTGAATAAAAATTATCTCAGTTATATTTTTTAAAATATTTAATTATAACATTCTTTTTAGAAAAAGAAGTAAAAGCGAGTCTCTCTTTCCAAAAAATTATTTCAATTTTTTTCTTAAAAAGAAAGAAAAAAAACACGCGCTTCCCAACCAAAGAGAGGAGATTTAAATTTTCTTAACACAGAAGAAAAAACTCCTCAAATTTCAAAAACTTTTCCTCTTCTTCCAATATTCATAACTCTTGTTTTTCCTATTTTTTCTTCAATACCTTCTGCTTCATGTATGTGTGCATTGAGTAAAATATCTGGAGAAAATTTTTTCATTGCTTTTCTAATACTTTCACTTCCTTTAAAACCAGAAAATTCTGCCTTACTTTTTCTTGGATGCATGTGAGTAACCATTATTTTTCTTTGAATATTTTTAGGAAGTTGTTTATGAGCATTTTCCAGTAAATTAAAAATCTCAATATCTCTAATTCCTTGAATTCCTATCTCAGCACTACCTGCTCCAAATATTCCTAAATCTTCTTTTGAAAAACTATATCCATGAATATTCCTTAAATAAGGAGCATACATTTCACTAAGAAAATTATGTGTTGCTTGTGATTCATGATTTCCAGGAATAATCAAAACAGGTTTTTTATTTTTAACAAAAGGTCCAATAAGATTTTGAGTTTTTGTTTCTGCAAGTGTCAAATCACCAGCAAGAATTACAATATCTACATTTTCATCTTTTGCTTTTTTAGCAAGTTTCTTAACAAGCCCAGTATCCCCATGAATATCTGCTGCTGCAAGTATTTTTGTTTTTCTTTTATTAGAGTTTTCCATAAATTACTAATATAAAAAGAATTAATAAGGTTTTTGATATCTTGTAAAGAGTAATTCTAACTATAAAAATAAAAAAAGTACATTTCCTAAAGCAAGATTAATAATAAAAACTTTTAAAAATTAAATATGATAATTTGTAGAAATATTTCTCAAGAGTAAAAAAATCCAAAAGCACAAATATACAAGAAAACTTCAGAAGATGTTAATTAATCTATTAAATCTAAAAACAATAAGATTATGAAGAATAATATGTTTTTGTTACCAAGTATTTTTTCTTGAGTTTTTTAATTCCTGTTCCTTAAAAATTTACTACTCCTTGTGGAGGAATTTTCTATTACAGCAACATTTAAAAGCATGTTATCATCTGAAAATATATATTAAAACATATATATTGAATCTAAATAATTAAAATGAAAGAAAACCTGGACGTATTTTTCAGAAGAAAGCCGGCGATGATGTTAGTGGCATTGAAGAAAAACACCAGGCTCAGATATGGAAGTATTTTAGCTAAGGAAGTTGATTGCACATATAGTCATGCAGTTAAGATACTCCAGACTCTTGAAGACCTTCAGTTAGTTGAGTTTGAAAAAAAGGGGCGAGTAAAAATAATCAAACTCACAAAAAAAGGAAAAGATGTTGCTGAAGCAATAGAGAATATCCAAAAGCTCGTTAAATAACTAATATCTCGCCCGAAAGACAAAAACAGAAAAGTTTTTGAATTAAATTAAACTTAATTGTTAATATGTCAATCAAGTCACCTCCAAAAAAATGTCCAGTATGTCAAAGCACAAGATTTACTGTATCTAAATTAGGTGCAGAATGTAAACGTTGTGGTTACACAAATAAGACTTCTGAAGAAATTAATAAAGAGATTAAGTTTAAAGAAAAAGAAGATTCTCCTTAAGAACATTTTTATTTAATGAACTTTATCTCTATCATAGACAAATGGAATTAAATTCTTAGATTTACTTTCATAAAGTCTCTCTTCATCAATAGCTTTATTAATATAATCTCCTATTGAATCTAAACCTTTTTCAAAAGCTTTTCCTAATAAATATTCAAATCTTTGTTTTGGACAAGGAAAGGTTTTTTCTAATTCTTGTTCAGGTATTAATTCTTGTTTCATTTTTAAGTTTTTTAATTTAGGACCTCGAAGAGGGTTCATAACTTTAAATTATCAATGGTCCTGAAGGGATTTGAACGCTTCAACTTTCTATCTGAAGTTGAAGCTCCCAAAAATTTCCCTGAAATTTTTTAGGACCTCGAAGAGGGTTCATAACTCTAAATTATCAATGGTCCTGAAGGGATTTGAACGCTTCAACTTTCTATCTGAAGTTGAAGCTCCCAAAAATTTCCCTGAAATTTTTTAGGACCTCGAAGAGGGTTCATAACTCTAAATTATCAATGGTCCTGAAGGGATTTGAACCCTCGACACCCAGATTAAGAGTCTGGTGCTCTAACCAGGCTGAGCTACAGGACCTTAACCCTATCAAGAAATATTTACTTTAAAAACATGTTGATTATATATAAACTTGGCTTCGCCATATAACTAAAAAATATAGAAATTACTCATAAAATATCTCAATAGTCTGACAGTTACATCTAAATTCTTTAAAATGAGATCTCTTTTTTATAAAAATTCTTTAATTTGAGTTATTTTTTATAAAAACCCTTGAAAAATTAGTAAAAACTCTGAAAATTAAATAGATATTTCTAAAGATTAGGTAAAAATTATTTAAAAATAACCAACTGTCGAAAAGGAATAGGTAAAAATTTGTAACTGACGAAGTCAGGTAATAAACAGAATACTCAAAATTTTGCTTAATAACTTTCTGTCTTTCAAAAACAGAATTATGTTTTTAGATATTCTTATCTATAAATTTTCTCTTTCTCTATAATGAAACCTCTCATATCCGAGTTTTAATCCTTGAAAGAATTCTTTGATGCCATTTAAAAATATTCTTGTGTGTAATATAGGATAACTTAAAGTCATACTAAGTTGAGACATATCTCCAATAAAATTTTCTCTTGTTTTAAGACTCTCTTTTATTGCCCCAAAAGGGTCTTGATAATCTCTTAAATCAGCAATAGTATCTTCAGAAAGACGTTTCCTAGATTTTCCTATCCAAAATTCATCCATAAAAGGGTCTCCAAATTCTCTACTATCTTGATAATCTTGGTAATCTCTCATAAAGAAATATTTATTTAATATTATTTAAAGATTATTGTAATAAAGTTTTTATCCATACTCTCTCCAAGAATGCCCACATTTAGTGCATTTGAAGAATTTTGTTTCTGCTTCATCTGAAGCTCTTGTTTGTACAGTCCAAAAATAAGCTCCCTCATTTCCACATTTTTTACATTTTTCATCAATTATAGGAAGTGTTTGTTGGTCTTTTTCAGAAATCACATTTACCTCTTCATGACCCTTTGATTTTTCAGAACTTGTTAATTTAACTTTATCTTTTGTAGAATAATTACATCTAGGACATCCAAAGTTCTTAGTCTTTTTGACAAGTACTGCTCCGCATTTAGGACAAAATTCCATTTTATAGATATTTTAGTGTATCTTACCCTTTAAAAAGTTTTTGATTATATATCTGGTAACACTAGATATCTTCCCTGAAAAAAATTAATCATAAAAATTTTCAGATCTTAAATATAGCAAGTTATAGATATATTTTTTAATAACAATGGATTTAAAGGCACAATTATCCAAAAGAACTTCAGAAGACATTAATTAAAATTTCTTATTATTTATTACCTCTGTGAAACAGGAAATTATTAAAG
>CAYWQI010000058.1:0-4538 GCA_964460535.1 Candidatus Woesearchaeota archaeon | reverse complement strand
AATGAAATCAAGAATATCTGCAACAGTTGATAATGAAACAGTAAGAATAATTAATAAATTATTACAAGACAAGAATTCTATATATAGAAACAAGTCACATGTTATTGAAGATTCAATTAGATTTTTAGAACAAAAAATAAAAGATAAAAACAAGGAAAAGAAATAAGAATGGAATTTGATAAAAACACAAAAACTTATGCAACTCAAGTTGAAAGACAAGGAGGAGAAGACATATTATATATTAATTATAAAGGAGCTTCTGAATTTCCAAGTCTTGCTGATTCTGGAGAAGTCATGGGAAGAACAATAGATGCTTTAATTGAAAATCCAAATGTTTCAAGAATTGTTTTTGTTCAAAATAAAAATTATAATTATGATTTACAAGAAACTAATTTACTTTTGGAAATTGCGCATCTTTATGTATATTTTTTAAGGCAAGAAAAAATTTTAAGTATGAATAAACTTGTTTCTAATTCAAATTGCCAGAGATTTTTTAATAAAAGATACAATGATTTGTTTTCATTTTTGTTTTTTTTAAAAAAAGATCCTTTAATAGCTTATTTTGATTTAAAGAAATTTATTTTTGAAGGAAAAATCTTTTTAAATAAAATTTCTCAAAATTGCAAACCAGATCAAGAGAATTATTTAAGAGTTTTAGAAGAAATAAAAGAAAAATTAGAATCAACTGCTCTTATTTCTAAATTAAGACCTTATCTTGATGATTATTCTAAAGGAGATAGAGAGATTTATCAAAACTTGTTTAAACCAGATGTAATTCCTAATTTTACATTTACTAGAATTGTAGAAGAAGTTCCTTCTCCAAAAGATGCAGAATTAGTAGATGAATATAATATTTTTTCAGATGAAAATGATGTTTCAAGGGTGAGTATATTTAGAAAAAAGAATGAGGCAAAATTAGTTTATCATTTAGAACCTCCTGAAAATTCTCTTGATGAAGAAAAATCAGAACTTTTGAATATGGCAAGAGGAGTTTTAATAGAACATCAACCAAAGGCAGAGGAGTTTACAGATACTGAGAGAACAAGACAAGTTTTTTTTAATATTGCTAAGGATTTATTGCAAGATTTAGCTAGTGCAAGAAATCTTAAATTATCTTATCAGGACTTGAATTTGCTTTCTAAAATTTTAGTTAGACACACTATTGGTTTTGGTTTAATTGAGATTTTATTGCAAGATGATAATCTTCAGGATATTGTGTTAAATGCTCCTATTCCTAGAACAAATATTTTTGTAAGACATGGAAATTATGATGAGTGTTCTACAAACATTCTTCCAAGCCAGGAAGATGCTGATTCTTGGGCAGCTAAATTTAGAATGTTAAGTGGAAGACCTTTAGATGAAGCAAATCCTATTTTAGATACTCAAGTAACAATTGGAAATTTAAGAGCAAGAGTTGCAACAATTCAAAATCCTTTAAGTCCGGATGGAATTGCTTATGCTTTTAGAAGGCATAGAGAAAATCCCTGGACTCTTCCATTGTTTATTAAATATAAAATGTTGAATCCTTTGGCTGCAGGTCTCTTGAGTTTTATAGTAGATGGTTCTAGAACAATGCTTGTAGCAGGAACTCGATCAAGTGGAAAGTGTGTGGAGGGAAATACTTTGATTCAATTTTCAGATGGAAAAATAGAAAAAATAAAAAATCTTTTAGGAAAACATAAAAAGACAATTAGTGATGGGAATGTTTTTTATCCATCTCAAGACACAAGAGTATTTAGTTTAAATGATAAAGAATGCAAGATAGAAGAAAAAAGAATAATGAATGTGTGGAAAAGAAGAGCTCCTGCAAAATTATTAAAAATAAAGACTGCTTCAGGCAAGGAAATAATCACTACTTTTGAACATCCTTATTTTGTTGGGGGTTCTGAAATAAAAAACAAAAGAGCAGATGTTCTTAAAAAAGGAGAATTGATTGCTACTCCAAGGAAGCTCTCTGTATCTTCAAGTCCTCAAAAAATTAATTTGAAAAATACTGGGTTGAAGGAGAATATTTGCAAGGAAACTAAAGACTATTTTTTCTTAAAGGGAAAGACTAATTCTTGTGTAATAAAATTTCCTAAAAAAATAACTCCGAGACTTGCAGAGTTTGTTGGAATGGTTTTGGGTGATGGGCACTTAGATTTGAATAAACTAGGATTTTATAATTGTTGTGAACAATTAAGAGAAAGATATATTGATTTATTAAAAAACTTTAATGTAAATTATACTGTCTTTAATTCT
The DNA here is from genome assembly GCA_964460535.1 of Candidatus Woesearchaeota archaeon. GTDB lineage: Archaea > Nanobdellota > Nanobdellia > Pacearchaeales > GW2011-AR1 > CAZHMB01. Next base: position 2,297 of record CAYWQI010000058.1, on the reverse strand, counting down.
AGCAATACAACAGTTGTTCAAGCATCTTCAAGAATTTTGAACAATGCTTTAAAAGAAGTATTTGAAATTCCTTTTGGAAAAAAAGCTAATAAAATAAAGATACCTCAAAAAATTCTACAGTCAGATAATTATGTTTTATCTAGATTTTTAAGAGGTTATTTTGATTGTGAGGGGTATATTCCTTTAGAAAAAAGAGATATTGAAATTGTTACTGCTAGTAAGGAAATGTCAGAACATTTAAGATTGGCTTTATTGAGGTTTGGAATTGTTGTTTTTTCAAAAGAAAAAAAGATTAAAGGAGTTGAGTATTATAGAAATTTAATAAGAGGGGAGTTTGTAAATAATTATATTAAAAACATAGGTTTTTATCATCCAAATAAAAGGAAAAGGGCAAAAAGATTGTCTCAGTGTATTTTTTTGAATAATTCAAATATTGATACAATTCCTTATGGTAATGATATTCTAAAGGATTTGAGAAATTTATTGAGGATTTCTCTAAAAAACTATAAAACATCTGGAAAAGATTATTGGTCTCATGAAAATATGAAATATCGAACAACAAGAAATAGTTTTGAAAAGATAATAAAATTTTATTCTCAAAAATATAAAAGTTTGAAATCAATGGAAAAAGAAGCGAATAATCTTAAAGAATTTGTGGGTTTTGATTTCAGAGATTTTATTATGAAAGTTTTGAAGATTAAGAATTTTTTAGGAATCTCTCTTTCTGAGATATCTTCTGCTACAGGATTATCTGCAAGAAGTGTGGATAAAATTTTAAATCAGAAAAACCAACCTAGTTTTTCAACATTTGTTAAGATGAATAAATTGCAACCTGTTTTTTCTGAACACTTGAAAAAATTAAAAGACATTTTATCCCTGAATTTTAATATAAAAAATCTTTCTTTGCTTGTAAATAAAGGAGTTGTTTCATATTCAGAAATTTCTAAAAGAACAAAAATTCCTGAAACAAGTATAAAAAGTTATGCTTATTTAGATATAATGCCTCCAAAAAAAAGACAAAAAATTATAGAAAATTGTCTTACTAAACTCAAAAATGATTTAAAGAGAAATTATCTTCTTGCTAAAAAGGAATATGAAGAAATTTCTTTTAAGAAATTTAGTTTAACTAGTTTAATGCTTTCTTTAAAAAAACTAAGAAAAGAACTAAACATTCAAAACAAGGAGCTTGCTTCTAAAGTTTCTTTGTCTAGTATAAGTTATTTGTTTAATCAAGAGAGTAATCCTGAAATAAAGAATCTTGAAAGTATTTGTAAAAATGTTTTAGATATTTATGAAAGAGGGGTTTCAAAAAAGGTTCTTAAAAAGATTTCTTTTGCAGAAAATCTATTTAATTCAGATATTTTTTGGGATAAGATTAAGTCTATAGAAAAAATTAAATCAAAAGATAATTATGTTTATGATTTAAGTGTGGAGAATAATCCTAGTTTTGTTGCAAATGGAATAATTGCTCACAATACATCTTTATTAGGAAGTTTAATGCAAGAAATAATTCCAAGATATAGAGTTATTGTTGTTGAGGATTCTTTAGAATTACCTGTTGAAAGTTTGAGAAAATTAAAGTATGATATTTTAAGTATGAAAGTTAGAAGTAGTTTATTAAAAACAACAACAGAAGTTTCTGCAGAAGAAGGAATTAGGACAAGTTTGAGATTAGGTGACAGCTGTTTAATTGTAGGAGAAGTTAGGAGCACCGAGGCAACAGCACTTTACGAAGCAATGCGTGTTGGTGCTTTGGCAAATGTTGTAGCAGGAACAATTCATGGTGCAAGTCCGTATGGTGTTTTTGATAGGGTTGTAAATGATTTAGGAGTTCAGGCAACAAGTTTTAAGGCAACAGATATTATTATTGTTGCTAATGTTATTAAAAGTCCGGATGGTTTAGAGTCTTATAGAAGAATTGTTCAAATAACAGAAGTTAGAAAACATTGGAATACTGACCCTATAAGTGAAGGAGGATTTGTGGATTTAATGAAATATGATGTTGAAGAAGATGAATTAAAACCAACTGAAGATTTGATTAATGGGGAGAGTGAAATTTTAAAAGGAATTGCAGGAAATGTTAAAGGATGGGCTGGAAATTGGGATGCTGTTTGGGATAATATTTTATTAAGAGCAGAAATTAAAAAAGAAATTACAGAATTATCTGAAAAAGAAAATCTTCCTGAATTATTAGAAGCAAATTTTAATGTTTTGTCAAATGATGCTTTTCATAAAATTTCTGAATCAGTAAGAAGAAAATCTTCTGAGAGTTTGCCTTTGAAAAAATATGTTTTTCC
>CAYWQI010000057.1:0-4551 GCA_964460535.1 Candidatus Woesearchaeota archaeon | reverse complement strand
GATTTACTATTAGATAATATGGATTTTCCAAAAGTTGAGCCAACTATTGTGAAAGAAGGAGATTTTCTTATAGTACGTTATATGCCAATGTATCAAAATAAAGGAATTGTGGCAACAGGAATAACTGAAGTTTATGATGGTGGATTTGGATATCAAAATTTACCAATGGATGTACAAGGTTCAATCGATGAAGAAAGTCTAGAAGAAATGAGAGAAATGGGAATGAGAATCGATGAACCTTTAATTGGGTTGCCACAAGGATTTAGACCTCCATTGGCAGAGGATTTAGTTCACAGAGTTGGAGGAGTATATATTCCAAAATCTCAAAGAGATGTATTGGCTCAACTTTCTCAGGATAAAATTTATCAACAAAGTGTAAAAAGTTTGGAAAATCCAGATAAGATTAGGAGTTTAGATGAACTACAGCAAGTTCTAGATTAGGGCGTTCTCAAAAATTGAACATAACATCCATTACTCCAAATATTTGATAAAAAGATTTAAAGATTATTGCTTCCCTTAATTATTAATTCACTCAAATTCTTCAATGAATTTTCCTTTTTCAGATTTTTCATTACCTTTATTTTGAGATTTAGAAGCAATAACATCATCAATTCTTAAAATCATTATTGCGGTTTCACATGCAGAACTTATTGCTTGAGATTTAATTTTCCAGGGTTCTATAATTCTTGCCTGTAAAGTATCTGCAATTTTATTTTCAAATAAATTTAATCCCATGTTTTTTTGTCCTTGTGAATGCAAGGATTTTAATTCTGTTAAAGTATCAATAGGGTCCATTCCTGCATTTTCAGCTAAAGTTATTGGAACAAATTCTAGTGCAGAAGCAAATTCCTTGACAGCAAGTTGTTCTCTTCCTGCAAGAGTTTGAGAAAATTCTTCTAATCTTTTTGCTAATTCTATTTCAATTGCTCCTCCTCCTGCAACAACAAGATTAGATTTTAAACAAGAAATTACATCTCCCAAACCATCTAAAACAGCTCTCTCTATCTCATCAAGGATGTGCTCTGTTCCTCCTCTAATTAAAATAGTTAATGCCCTTGGATTTTCACATCCTGTTATGTAAGTAAAAGTTTCACCTGAATTCATCTTTTCTGCAACTTGTCTTGCATTTCCTAAATCTTGTTCAGTAATGTCATCTATATTAGAAATTATTTTTCCAGAAGTAGCTTTAGCTATTTTATTCATATCTCCTTGAGAAACTCTTCTTAAAGCATAAATTCCTTTTTTTGCTAAAAGATATTGTGCATAATCATCTATTCCTTTTTGGCAAATAAGAACATTCACATCTTTAGAAGAGATTTTTTCAATCATTTCTTTTATTATATTCTCTTCCTCATTAAGAAAATTTCTTAATTGTTCAGGATTTGAAACAGAAATTCTTGTCTGTATCTCAGGATTTTTTTGTTCTAATGAAAAATCAATAAGTGCAATTTTAGAATTTTCAACAATAGAAGGCATTTCACTTGAAGTTTTTTCCTTGTCTAAAACAATTCCATTAATTAACTCTGTATCATCTATGCTGTTTCCTCTTGTTTTTTCAATTTTTATATCTTTTAGATTTATCAAAGAAGTGTCAATACCTTCAGAAATTTGTTTAATAGCATTTACAATAATATCTGAAAGTTTTTCTTTAGAAGATTCTGCACTTTTTCCTGTCATAGCTGTTGCAGCAATTTTTTTTAATATTTCTAAATCTTCAGGAGTTATTTTTAATGAAATTTCATTAAGTATTTTTTGAACTTGTTCTGAAGCAATTCTATAACCTTTTGTAATTGCAGTGGCATGAATTTTTTTATCTAATAATTTTTCTGCATTCTCAAGTAATTTTCCAGCAAGCATTACAGCAGTCGTGGTTCCATCTCCAACTTCTGATTCCTGTGTTTGAGCAACTTCTATCATTGTTTTAGCAGCAGGATGTTCTATTTGCATTTCTTCAAGAATTGTTACTCCGTCATTTGTAATAATGATATCACCTTCAGGACTTACAAGCATCTTGTCCATTCCTTTAGGACCAAGTGTAGTTTTGATTATATCTGCCACAGTTTTTGCTGCAGCAATATTATTTCTTTGAGCAGTTCTTCCAATCATTCTTTGCATATCTTCTGAAAAAAGTTCCTTGTTATTTTCCATATATACTCTAAGTGCTTTTTGTTTTTAAGGATTTGTGTAATTTTTAGCAACTATTACATAATTTAAGTAATTTGAATAAATCCGAAGAGTTTTTAAATTAAGAAATTCTTAATATTTTATGGCTGAAAAAAAAGAGATTTTTACAAGCAAGATGAAATATTCTGGAATAGCTGATTTTAAAGATTTTTATAGGTTCTGCTATGAATGGCTCAGAGATGAAACAGGCCTTAGTAATTTAGCTGAAGAAGAATATGTTGAAAAAATAGCAGGAGATAGCAAGGAAATTGAACTAAAATGGAAAGGTAGCAACAAATTTACAGATTATTTTAAATTTCAAGCTAAAATAAAAATGAGGATACTTGGTTTAAAAAATGTTGAAATTCAAAAAGATGGAAAAAATATCAAAACAAACAAAGGTAATTTTGAAGTTAAAATATCTGGAATATTAATTAGAGATTACAATGACAAATTTGAAAGATCAGGATTTTTGAAATTTATTAGAGGTATATATGATAAATATCTTGTTCCTTCTGAAATAGACAAATATGAAGATAAAATTGCTGATGAGTGCAATAAATTTTTAGAACAAGCAAAAGCTTATTTAGCTCTTGAAGGAAAAAAATAATAAACCACAAGTCTTAAATATTACTTTTAACACCTTTTTATATGAAAAATTTAATAAAATTAATCAGTATAGTATTTATATTTTGTTTAGCACTAAATTTAGTCTATGCTGAAAATGATTCTTTAAATGTAAATATAAATTCTTCTGAAGTTAATGATGTCTTAATAAGAGGTATAGATAAACCTGCAATTATTGATTTAGAAATTACAAATCTAGATTCAGGAAAATACTTTAAGTTATATAACTTATTAGGTTTTGATTCAACTCCTAGAGATTATTTTTATATTGGAACAAATGAAACAAAAGAAATACAAATGAAAATATATCCAAGAGAAACTCTTAAAGATAAGAGATATTTATTTACATATTATTTAAAGGATAAATCAGGAAAAAAAATAGAATTGCAAGAAACTTTAGAAATTCTAAATCTTGGAAATGCTTTTGAAATTGGAGCTGAAAAATTTAGTTCAAATACTTCTACATTAGAAGTTTATATAAAAAATAATGAAAAAATTAAATTTGAGAACCTAAGCATAAAACTTAAATCACAATTTTTTGAGATTGACAAAGAAGTAACTCTTTTAGAAGATGAAAAACAAAATTTTGAAATTCAACTTAATAAAGAAAATTACAAGAAGATTCTTGCAGGATTTTATACATTTACAGCAGATTTAGAATTCAATGAGCAAGAAGATAAAATACAAGGAGTTATAGAATTTACTGAAACAAATAGTATAGAAACAACTAAAGATAGTTATGGTTTTTTTATACATACAACAATAATCAAAAAAGAAAATACTGGAAACACAGTTGTAGAAAGTTCTGAATCAATCAAAAAAGATATTATTTCAAGACTTTTTACAACATTTCACCCTGAACCAGAAATTGTTAATCGTAAAGGAGGAATTGTTTACTATATCTGGAATTCAGAAATCAAGCCCGGACAAACTATTGAAATTAAAACAAAAACAAATTGGATTTTTCCAATTATAATTATTGCACTTTTAACAACAATTATTATTTTGTCTAAAAAATACAATGAAAAAGATGTTTCAATTAGAAAAAAAGTTTCTTTTGTTAAAGCAAAGGGAGGAGAATTTGCATTAAAAGTAACATTAAATGTAAAAGCAAAAAAATATGTAGAAAAAGTTTCTATAACTGACAGACTTCCAAAACTTGTTAAATTATATAAAAAATTCGGAGTTGAAGAACCCACATCAATTGATGAAAACAAGGGAATTTTAAAATGGAATTATGAAAAACTTGAAGCTGGAGAAATAAGAGTATTAAATTATGTTGTCTATTCAAAAGTTGGAGTTATGGGTAAATTTGCTCTTCCTTCAGCAAATGCAGTTTATGAAAGTAATGGAAAAATTTTAGAAAGTAATTCTAATAAAACTTATTTTATTGCAGAACAAAGTGGAAAAGAGGACTAAATTTCTTCAAAATTTCAAGAGCAATAATTTTAAAAACACCTTCTGGTTAATGTTTTTATCAAACCCCTCCATAGCTCAGCGGTTTAGAGCGCCTGGCTGTAGTTAAAAAACTAGGATGGAGATTCCTCTTCTATAGAGGATAACTATGAAATCTGACAAGTCAGTCTTGGGTTTATACTTAACAGAACCCGGGAGATCCCCAGTTCGAATCTGGGTGGAGGGATAATAGGGATGTCCAAAGGACATCCCTAAATGTTCTTTCCATATTCTAGCTTAAATTTAATGATTATTTATTCAGTTCGACGAGCAATTTTGATTTCATCTTATACTGAAAGTTATTTT
>CAYWQI010000056.1:0-4581 GCA_964460535.1 Candidatus Woesearchaeota archaeon | reverse complement strand
CATTTTAACAAAAATATTTATATATCTTGCTTATTTGATTTTATAATTAAAATGAACCCTAATTTAAGCATAGAGAATAAAACAAAAGAAAACCTCTCTGAAGGAAGTAGAATAAAATTATATAGAAGAGAATCTTATTTAGATAAAGGTAGATGGAAAAAAGGAAGAATTCATGCAGAGCATATAACAAATGGAAGAGAATCTCCAAAACAAGCATTTGAGATGTTATTTCCAAGATATCAGATTGCAAGATATAGAAATATTGATTTAGGTTTACAAAATTCTGCTTTTGAAAATTTTTTCAAATTTCATCGTTGGAGTGGATTAGAAATATCTGGTTTAAAAAATCCAGAAGATACAATAGAATCCAGGGATAATAAATATATGAAACCAGCTTTAAGAAATCCAAATAAAAGAAATCCTGAAATTTTAGGAAAAGAAGCGATTTATATATTAAATGAGATTATCTTACCTTGGAAAAAAACTTACAAATCTGGAGGCTTGGATTTTGAAAATTTAAGTTTAGTAGCAAATGAACTTGCAGATGCTTTTGAAAATCTAAGAAATCAAGGAATTATTTCTGGTTAATGTTTGTATCTTCCTCTTTTTTCAACTTTTTTTAATTGCTGAAAAACTTTTTCAGATTCTGTCTTGTTTTTTAAAGAATATCCTTCAAGAACTTTCTTAAATAAAATATCAAAATTCTTAAAATGTTTTGCTTCTAAAGCTTGTTTTAATAAATGAAAGTCAACAGCCTTGTCTTCGTATTTTGTTGTTCTAAAAGCAAGTCCAAAATCTATAAGATATATTTTAAAATCCTTTTTAGGTTTTTTATTTTTTAAAGAAACATAAATTAAATTACTTGTTGTTAAATCTCCGTGAGCAATTCCTAATTCATGTAATAAGAACATTTTTTTACCTATGTTTCTTGCAATAGATTTTTGTTCATTTAATGAAAATTTATCTAGAAAATTTGAAAGTCTTTTTCCTTTAATATATTCCATTAAAATCTTTCCTGTTTTTTCGTTTTCATTTATAATTTTTGGAACAGGAATTTTTGTTAATGCAATTTTCATTAACTTAGCTTCATTTCTTGTTCTGAGTTTTCTTATTTTTTCATCAAGAACAGGAATTCTATAGGATTTTTTTATACGATTTTTTAAAATTTTGTCTTTATCTAGGGAAATTATTGCTTCTGCTCCTTGTTGAATTATTTTTTTATTTTGTTGATAATTCATTTTAATATTTGAATTTTTTTTCATAGGATTTATGGTCAAACCAATCTAAGATTGCAGTTATTAGTTCTACTTCCCCTTCTCTATTTAAAGTATAGATTAATCTCCATGCTTTTGGTAAATCGTATTTCCAGAGATTATTGATTCCAAATTTCTTTATATATTCTTTAGGAAATAATCTTTTTGGAATTTGTAACCCAGAAAAAGCTTCTTCTTTAAGATTTTTTATGGCTTTTTTAATTCCTTTTTTTATTGGGTCGTGTTCATCTAGAGAATTAAATTTTTTTTCTAATTCTTTTGATATAAATTTTACTTTTGAAGGTTTCATGTTTTTATTTCAGGCATTGAATTTAATAATTTTTTTAATTGAGCACTTGTTCCAATGTATCCTAGAATTCCTTTTCTATCTATTGCTATTCTGTTTACTACGAGGAGATAATCTAAAACAACAAGATAAGTTTGCCACATAACTTTTTTTGGAAGCTTTTTCCAAATTTGTCTTGAATTAAATTCTCCTGAAAATTTTTCTATTGTTTTTTCTATCATTAGAACAGTATCTAAAGTTGGACTTCTTGCTAGAGAATTTGTTTTTCGTCTTAACATAAAGTAATGTATATCAATTGATATATAAATGTTTTGGTTGAATGTATAGGCTGATTGGATTTAACATCGCGATTAAGAGAAGTAAAATTTTCCTCGTGGAAGAAATTTCTCCTCGACGAAGTCAGAGCTGAGAAATTTCTGGAACAGAGCTGAAAATTTTATTTGGGTGGAGCCGAGGAGCCACAGCACCGCAAGGCGGAACCTCTTAATCGCTGTTATACCCTTTTTTCTGTAAGAAAAAACCGAGATTTTGCGAAGCAAAATCGGAGGAGTCGGCAAATGGCGTGTAAGAGAAATTAATTGGAAAAATTTTGTCCCGTGGAACCCTAAACATCTGGTGTAAGGGCTTTCTTTTATTATTCTGATCATATTCTGGTTCAGATTGTAATTTTTTGAAAGTTGGCTTCATCAATTCGAAAAATTGTTTTGCAGTAATGGGTCCTCCTCCCAAAACCCCTTCTAATCCTAGAATTTCTGCGAAATTCCTATCTGAAACAATTCCATTATCGTAAGTAGTACAAGTATCTTCAGGATTTTGGGCATAATTATCTCCGTGTCTATTTTTTGGACACATTCTGCAAGTTTCATCATAAGTATCTACAATCTGAACTAAAGTATCTGGATTTTCAACAACAGAATTAATAGCCCTTACGCCATTTACTTCCATTTTCCCATCATCATACCAGCTAAGAGCATTTTCGGCAGGCAAGCCTAAATAAAATACTTCGAAAAAGTGAATTGCATGATGGGGCAATATTCTAACTGGTTCCATAAATGGACAAAATTTTTCTCATATATAAATCTTTTGGTTTATAGTAACTTATTAGTAGTAAATTGGGCCATTTGCCGATTGGGTATAACATCAATTACATCTGAGAGATAAGGGTAATCTTCTTATTTTAGGATTGCTTGTGGTTTTTTAGTTCTTTTTAATATTATTTATATTATTTGATTTTGAAGTATTTCTTTTTTTATAAATTCATAATGAGAGTCTTTTGTTTTTTCTTTTTACTTTCACTTAAATTTCATTTTCTTGATTCTTAAAAATTTATTTTTCATCTTTAATCCAAATTTTTAATCCGTAAACTTATTCTTGTTTATTTGAATTTCATAAGTTTCCGTTTTCCAAACTTCTTCATTAACTTTTGCATTTGTTTATTATTTAAACTTTGATTTGGATCTATATTCTGAAGGTCAGACATTGAAGAAGCCATTTCTTTTAGCATCTTGTATTGTTTTATTAATCCTCTTACATCAGAAGTATTTACTCCAGCACCTTTTGAAATTCTTCTTATTCTTGGAGTTTGTTTTTCAAGTATTTCTGGATTTTCTTTTTCTTCTTGAGTCATTGATTTAATAATATGCTCCCATTTCTTTATCTTATCTTCCTGAGTTGTTAGTTTATCTTCTGGAAGTTTATCTTGCACTTTTCCAAATCCAGGAATCATGTCTTTTATTTTTCCAAAACCACCAAGTTGATTCATTGATTTTACTTGTTCAACCACATCCTCAAGTGTTAATTTTCCTTCTTGCAATCTTGACTGAATTTTTTCTTGTTGTTTTGAATCTGTTACAGATTGTATTTTATCCATCAGTGTTTTAAGATCTCCCATTCCTAAAAGTCTTGAAAGAAAACTTTCTGGGTCAAAAGTTTCTATATCCTGAATTTTTTCACCTGTTGTTATAAAATAAACTCCTGCATTTGTTTCAGAACAAGCTGTCAAAGCACCTCCTGCTTTTGCAGTAGAATCCATTCTTGTTATAATTACTCCACTTATATCAAGATTTTTTTGAAATTCTTGTGCTTGAGTTTTTGCTGATTGTCCTATGTCTGCTGGAATTACTAGAATAATTTCAGTTGGTTGTATTTCTTTTTTTAGGTCTTTTATTTCTTTTACAAGTTCCTTGTCTAGAGAGTGACGCCCTGCTGTATCTATTAAAAGTGTTTCATATTCTTGAAGTTTTTTGTTTTTTTCTAATTTTTTCCATATTTTTATAGGATTTTTTTCTTTATCATCAGTTAAACAATTAACCTTGGCTTTGTCAGCCATTTGTTTTAATTGTTCTTTTGCAGCAGGTCTATGAACATCAAGACCTACAAGCCCGGTTTTAGAACCTCTTTTTGAAAAATAATTTCCTAATTTTGCAATTGTTGTTGTTTTTCCACTTCCATAAAGACCCACAAACATTATTCTATTTTGTTTTTTTGTTTTTTTAGAAATTTCAAGTTCTTTTTTTTCTCCAAGAATTGAAACAAGTTCATCATGAAGAAGTTTGATTAAATGCTCTTTTTTTTCAATTCCTTTGATTCTTTCATTTAATGCTTCTTTTTTTATTTTTTCTGAGAGTTGTTTTACTAAAACAATATTAACATCTGCTTCAATTAATGCTCTTTGAAGGTCTCTGACAATTTGGTCAACTAAATTTTTGTCAAGAAACACAGCATTCGCTATTCTATCTGTTGTCTTTCTTAGTATGTTTCCTAGTTTGTTTAACATAAAATATTAAATATACAGAGAGTTATTAAGTTTTTGGGTATCTGGTATCTGGTAACCAAAACACATACTCTTCAATAATTTCCTTTTTCACAGAGATAATAAATAATAAGAAATTTTAATTAATATCTTCTGAAGTTCTTTTGGATAATTGTGCCTTTAAATCCATTATTATTAGAAGATATTTCTATACCTTGCTATATTTAAGCTCTGAAAATTTTTAGAATTAATCTCGCGTTAGCGACTGT
>CAYWQI010000055.1:0-4638 GCA_964460535.1 Candidatus Woesearchaeota archaeon | reverse complement strand
ATGGGTTTTCCAAATCTACAACTTGCAAAAATTATTAGAGGCCAATAGCCCCACCAACTCCCAAGCCTGCTCGTATTTTTAATTTTTACTTTCAGAATCTATTCTCCCAAACTTGCTCGGAATTCGAAATTAATTAATTCTGCGTTACCAAATCTTCTGTCGAAGATTAATGGAATTTTCAATTCCAAATAGCCCCACCAGGATTCGAACCTGGGTCCTCTGGCCCAGAACCAAAGATACTTGACCACTGTACTATAGGGCTATAAACTACTCATTAAACTCTTGTTTAAAAAATCTTCTAATCTAAAAAATAATCAATTAAAAAGCACTAAAACCAGTGGCTTCTTGCACACGATACTGAATTCCTGAAAAAAAACTACAACTATGGTTATCATACTTAACAGTATATTTTCCTTCTTTACTATTCCAAATCAAAGAATAATAGTTCTCTATATCCTGAACAAATCTTGAATCAGAATCAATCAAAATTTTAACAACCATCTCAATATTTAAATTATCAATATTTCTTCTAGTTAAGTTCGCACTTCCAATAAAAACAATCACTTTCCCATTATTCTTTGAAATTTTTACTAATTTACTATGAAACTGCTGTTCTCCAGTATTATACCAACGAATTTTTATTTGTCCATTAGATTTTTCTACTAAATCTTTTCCTGCAGGACAATTAGGAACTCCCTTAGAATCTCTATTAAATAAATCATTGCTCTTGTCTAAAACAATTCTTATTTTAACTCCTCTTTCTGAAGCCTTAACAAGAGAATTAATAATCTCTTGCTCTGTTAATAAAAACATTGTAATATCAATTTGTTCTCCTTTCACTGTATTATCTATAGATTCTAAAATCTTTTGTTTAATCTTACCTTCAGTTAAAATCTGAACTTTGGCAGAATTTCTTTCAAACTTCGATTGTTTTTCAAAATCAAAACCATGCTCCTGAAAATTTCCAGAAGAAAAATCTGCAATTGCTTTTTCACTAAAATAAATATCTCTTGCTAGTTCTGAAATATCAGAAAAATAAACTCCAACATTAGAATAACCACTTCCCCAATCATCAGGATTAGCACTTGTGACAACAGAACTATAACTCTTATTTCCATTGTCAGCAACAATCACCTTCCTATGATTAGCCTTAGCATTTGCCATTCTTAAAAAAGACCTTAAACAAACACCTTTTCCTTTTATCTTAAAAAAACTATCTTCACAATCAAAATCTGGTTTTCCTAAAACCTGGAAAAAAACTCTCCAAATAGGAGAATAAATAAGATTGCTATCCCTCATTTCTGTCATATCTGTATAAATAACATTGATTCCTGCTTCTTTCATTTTCTTTATTTCCAAAGGCTCAACTGACCAATATATTGTATTAAATTCATCAGTTATAAAATTAATAATTATTTCAGGATTTTCCTTCTTTTTTTCAATCAATCTTTGACTCAACTCTAAAGACAGATTTCTATAACCATCTCTTGAATTTCCCATTAAAAACATATCAATTAAAATAAACTCTTGTGAATTATTAATTATTTCAAAAACCTTATCAAATATCTCATGTTCTCTTTTATATTCTTCCTTAGACAAATTATCAAGATTATATGTCAAATCACTTAAAAAATAAATATCTTCCTCAGAAATCAATCTTACAGGCCCTTCAAAATTTGTTCCCTTTGGAAGAGGTTTAAAGGAAGAATAAATCCCTGTTAAAAACAAAATTCCAAATATTAAAATAAAAACAAAGAAGAATTTTTTCTTTTTAGAAAAATCCTTCCAATTCTTATAATGTTTCTTAGATATTTGTTTAAATTTTTTTCTCATGTTAATCATCTAAACTCCTTTTCAAAATTAATTATGTTCTCAATAACTCTCTCCTTGTCATAATCTTTTAACAAAACATGATTTGATTTATTAAAAACAACAATTTGTTTTCTGTTCTTAGAAGTAGAAACTTCACTAAAAATTATCCTTGAACTGAGAATATCTGTACTATCATCATTTTTAGAATGTTGGATTAAAATAGGTTTATTGATTTTATATAGATTTCTTCGTGTATTTTCTATTTCTGAAAAAGAATTTTTTAATGGCTGTAAAGGAAAGTTTCTATATCCAATAAAATCTCTCAAACCCTTCTCACTATTTATCTGGGCAGGGCTAATTTTCTTTGTAAAAACAATAATATCTGCAAAATTTTTAATGATTGTTTCTTTTGATAAGATATTCCAAAACTTATACCTTAATTTAATTAAAGGAGAAATTAAAAAAATCCTTCCTCTATTAAAAGATGTTGATTCTTCAATATCTAAAACCAAACTTCCTCCTAGACTAAAACCAACAAGATTAATACTTGAACATTTTTTATTAAGTAAATCATAATCTTCCTTAACTTGATTACTCCAATTTCTAAAACTCAAACCTAATAAATCACTTGGTTTTGTGCCATGTCCTTTTAACCTTGGAACATAAACATAATCTCCAAAATTAGCATTTATGTCTTTTGCAAGTGATTTAAAATCATCTGGTGTTGAAGTATAACCATGAACCATCAACCAACAAACATCTTTATTTCCTTGGATATAAAACCCTTCTGCACCTACAATAGTTCCTGCCATAGAATAATTCCAATAATCTAAATCTCTCTTATCTATCTGTCCTGATTGTAAAAAACCTGTTTGAGAATAAAGACAATATAATACTAAAAAAACTAATACAATAATGCTCATAATACATATAACACATTTCTTTTTAGATTTCTTACTTTTTCCAGAATTTTTATTTTCTTTATTTTTTGACCCTCTTTTTTTCATAAAAACTTAAGTAATTAATCATTTAAAATTGTTTTGAATTGAATTCTATACTAATATTTCCTTTTATACCTTATCTTTTTTTAAAGTTTTTAAATAATATATCCACGCCCTCGCCGAGATTCTCCTCTACTCGCTTTCAAAAATTTGTTTTTGTAAGGTCAGAAATTTTAATTTCTGAATCCGAACCTCTTCCACTGTCCATAAATATTGTTTGATAAATCAAATTAGAACATCCACGCCCTCGCCGAGATTCGAACTCGGGTCACCGCCTTTCTCTAAAAAGACAGGTTGCATTGAGATGCAAGACTCTGACCTCTCTTCGAGCTAGAATCACCTCTCTTAAACTCTTGGGAAATCTGAAAAGAAATTTCAAATCACAAATCCCATTTTGAGAGGGCGGCATACCTAGCCTTCTGCATAGTTTTTACACCAAAACAAAATTTGGCCTCTGTACTACGAGGGCGTTTATAAATTAAAATCCATATAACTTAAAAACCTTTCTTAATTAATAATTCAATGACAAATCTAAAAAAACATCAAGAGAATATTCCAAAAATCATGTCTATTCTAGAAAAACATTATCAATTCAATAAAAGAACCACTCTTAATAAAATGCGTTCTAAACCAAACCCCTTCAAAATTTTAATTTCTTGTTTATTATCTTTAAGAGCAAGGGATGAAACAACAGAAAAAATTTCAAGAGAATTATTCAAAATAGCAGATACTCCTCAGAAACTTGAGAAAATTCCATTAAAAAAACTTGAAAAAATTATTTATTCTACAGGACATTATCATAAAAAAGCAAGAATTTTAAAATCAGTTTCAAAAGAATTAATAAAAAAATATAATGGAAAAGTTCCTAAAACAAAACAAGAACTTATTTCAATAAAAGGCATAGGCCCAAAAACAGCAAATATTGTTTTAAGTTTTGCATTTAAAGAAAAAGTAATTCCTGTTGATACTCACTGCCATAGAATACCTAATCGACTAGGATGGGTTAAAACTAAAAATGCAGAAAAAACAGAACAAAAATTAATAAAAATACTGCCTAAAAAATACTGGCAAGAATTCAATGCAATATTTGTTTTATTTGGAAGAACAATTTGCCAACCTGTCTCTCCTTGGTGCTCAAAATGTCCTATAAAAAAGACTTGTCCAAGAATTAATATTAAAAAATCCAGATAATTAAAACCAACAACTTTAAAAACCAAATACTCTAAAAATTTACAAGGAGTTTATTATAACAAAAATGAAACGTTCAAGTAGAAGATGGAAAAAAGAAGGTCAAATGCGTTGGAAATGGCAACGTAAAAGACTTAGAAAAGAAAAACGAAAAAGAAAAGCAAGAAAAGCTAGATCTAAATAGAATTCTAAGGTTTAAATCCTTGTGCATAAGATGAATTTGAACTTGCAAAGGCATTTTTTCCACTCTCATTTTTTACACTTCTAGTTTCATCCTGAGAAGAACTTCTTCCTCCTGAATCTACACTTGAAAATTGATTTGACTCACTCTTTATAATATCTTTAAAAAATAATTTATCCCAAAATTTCCATAATAAAAAAATAATAATTAAAAAAATAATAATCATTAATGTCCATAAAACACTCCCACTAATATCTAAAATAGAATTTCCATTTACAGCACTTCCAGTTATTCCCTTAATTAAATTAAGATTAATAAGAATACTAAATAAAACTATTAAATATTTAATTAATTTCATTTTAATTTTTTTTATAAAATGCATAAATTGCAGATATAATTATCAATGCTATTAAAATATTAAAAAATCCAAAAAAACCTAACTTAGCTCTTTGAGGA
>CAYWQI010000054.1:0-5047 GCA_964460535.1 Candidatus Woesearchaeota archaeon | reverse complement strand
ATATTTCTACAACTTATTATGTTTAAACTATGAAAGTTTTTATTGTTAATCCTACTTTAGAAAATCTATCTTGTTTTATTTTTATAGTGGGTGTTACAAAGTATTGATTTTAAAAAACCAAGAAATAAAAAATATTCTAAAAGTTTTATTTAGAGTTTTATATTAAAAAATAATAATCAAAACTCACTCCAACAAATAAACCCGATATCCTTCATGAACATCTTCAGGAACTAAAATTCCTATTTCATCTCCTGCTTTTGCATTTTCAATTTTCTCTCGATTCATTTCCATACTATCAACCTTCATCTTAACATCTCTTTCTCCACCAACAATTTCAATTTCATCTCCTACCTTAAGAGAATCAGAAAGTTTTATTGCTGCTGCTTTGACATGTTTAAAATAATGGCTCACTTCACCAATCTTCTTTCCTTGAGATTCTTGTTTATTATTTTCAGATTCTTCTGGCATTTTTATAACTTAACCTCCAATATAATAAAGAACAAGGATTATTTAAATTTTTCTTAAAAAATTTATTTGCAAGCAATATAAAACAATACAAAAAATAAAATAATTTAAATAAAAACTTACTAATAAACTTTAAAAACTCAAAAAATTTCATTTTTTCATGAAAGAAAATAAAGATTCAAAACCAAAAGAACAAAAAACACTAGTAATAATAAAACCAGATGGACTTGTAAAAAGCCTAACTGGAAACATTATAACTCAATTATCTGCTGCAGAACTAAGAATTGTTGCTGCCAAGGTTGTAAAAGTCTCTAGAGAATTTGCAGAAAAACATTATTCAGAATTAAAAAACAATCTAATAAAAAAATACGGAGAAAAAGAAGGAAAAGATGTTTTTCAAAATGTATTGGATTATATACAAGGAAAATTCCATACTGACCGTGTCTTGGCTTTAGTTTACAAAGGAGAAAATGCAATTAACAAAGTTAGAGCTTTAGCAGGAGAAACAAATCCTGAAAAAGCAAATATAATTTCTATTAGAGGAAAATACGGAAGATTCCATAGTGAAACAAAAGTAATGGAAAATGTCATGCATTGTTCAGATTCTGAAGAAAGTGCAAAAAAAGAAATTTCTCTTTGGTTTAAACCAGAAGAAATTATTGAATAAAAAATAAAAATTAAATTAACTTTAAATTATAAAATCAATTCTTATCTCCAGAAATATCAAATCCATCATTTTTTAAAGCCTTGTCAAAAAATATTCTTTTCATCTTAGACATCTTAAGAACACTCTCTCTTTGAAGGTCTTTACCTAATAATTTTCCTTCTCTTCTATAAGGAATAACTGCATCTAAAAATCTTTCTTTTTTATCTTTTATATATGAAACTAATTTTTGATAAGATATTATTATCTTTCCTCTCCTGTTAAATTAGCAACCCTTCTATCAAATTCATCTAATTCTCCCTGAGTAAAAGCAATTTCTTTTAATTGTAGATTTCCTAAAACTTTTCCAATAAACTGATAAAATAATTTTTTTCCATTAACAGAATTTCCTCTTCTTAATTTACTAATTTCTAGTTGAGAATATTCTTCAACATAATCAGACATTCTTCCAAAACCCAAAAAAGCATCTTGAGGATGTAAAACAGGAACATATTTTCTAGATAATCTTAATCTCTGTTTCTCAATTTCATAAGCTCTTTTAATTTCTTTTAAAGGATTTTTATATGATTCTAATAATCTGTTTTTTATCATATCTTAAATAATAAAACCAAGTTTATAAAAGTTTATATTATAGAACATATACCCTAAAAATCAATCAAAAAATCCAAAACCTTCCAAATTTTCTTCTAAACAAACAATACAAAATTCAAGTATCTCTTTATATCTTTCATCATTAGCTTTTCTTACAGCCTTCAAATAATCCTCTCTTTGTTTATTATAAATATTTATCCAAGGATAATTAAATTTGCTCAATAAAAAATTCATAATAAGTCTAGAAACTCTTCCATTTCCATCAATAAAAGGATGAATAGTAACTAATTTCATTGAGACCAAAATTGCCATTTCAAAAGGATGATAATCTTTCTTATTTTTATTATACCAATAAACCAAATTTCTAATTAATTGAGGAACTTTTTCATAATTAGGAAGTTTGCAACTACTGCCAAAAATTCTCACATTTGTCTTTCTATATTTTCCAGCAAATCTCTCAGAAATATTATTCAAGATTATTTTATGCAATCTTAATATTAAATCTTCAGAGAGATTTCCCTTATAGGACTTCAAAAAATTAAGGGCTTTTTGATGATTCTGAACCTCATGAATTTCTCTTAAATTTTTTCCTTTGGGAACAATCTCCTCATTTAATATTAAAGAAGTTTCCTCTAAAGAAAGAGTGTTTCCTTCAATAGCATTACTATTATAAGTTAATTCTGTGAAGAAAGATTTTTCAAATTGTTCAAATTCTTCTTTTTTTAGATTATCAACTTTATTAAAGTAAATCTGTTTTAATTTCTCAATTTTCTCAATTTGTTTTTCATTTAAATCTCCTGATTTATTTTTCTTTTTAATCTCAATCTCAAATTCGCCCTTTGATTTATTCATCTTTTTTTTAGAGATATTCCCATATCCAAGAAATTTGCTTTTCTTTTTTATTTTTCCAGAGTTATCTCTATATCCATGAACTAAATAATTTTGAATCCTTCCATTTGATTTTCTTTTCTCTAAATAAACCATGCTTATCTATATGGGAACATATTTATAAATCTTTCTATTGTTCCCACATAAATTAAATCCTTCCCATAAAAATCAAATCATCAAACCAATATACATTAAAATAAGAGAAATTATAATTGTTAATAAAAGATATTTATGTTTTTTTGTGATTAAGGGGATAGAATTTAAAATAATAACTGCCAAACCAATAACAACATTCACATAATTTAAATTTAAATCTTCTATCATCCTATAAGTTTTTTCATTGCTTCAATCAACAAACCAATTGAAACAACAACCAACCCCCAATTTCCTTTATTTAATAAATACAATAAACCTCCAACAATAACAACTATTCCTGTTATTAACTGTAATGGGTCTGTCATAGCTCTTTTACTTTTCATGATAATTAAAAACAAATAAAGTTTATAAACTTGTTGGGAACTTCCAAAACTCTTAAAAACTCTTATGAATCTTATAATTCATGGCAACATCAGCAATGTTAATAATCATAATCATCTGGAACACTCTAGTTTCAATTTGGAATAGTTATGCTTCTGGAATTCTTTGGCAACACGGAAAAACAAAATGGGAGAGAACAATTTCTATTTTTGCTTTAATAGCAGGTTTTATTGGTATTTTTTATACTTTTGTTTTAATCTTTGTTGCCTTGGGTTATTTATCAGAAGCTTTCATAATTTACAGCAATGTTTTCATAGGCTGGGCTTTTATTCCTCTTGGTTTAGTTTTCATAGCAGATGGAATTCGAACATATAAAGAAACAAAATCTGGCTGGGTTTTATTTTTTACAATTCTAAATTCATTTATCACAATTTGGAATATTTTTGCTTGGATACAATCAATATGTATGTTTTATGAAATAGGAGGAATAAAAACTATGTTAAAAGAAAATAGAAACTCCTGGTTATTCATAATAATAGCAATTCTTGGAGCAATCTTTTTAGCATATGGTTTTTTCACTTTAGGAAAAAAGAAAGCTGAATCATTAAAACAGCAAGGAATCAGAAAAAAGAATAAAATTTAGATATATAATCTTGAAACTTTATATTCTTAATATTTTATTCAACACTCTCAAATTCAGGGGTTTCATCATTATATCTTGTTTCAGAAGAACCTCTCTCAAGATGTGTTTCATATTTTCCTTTAGATAAATGCCTAAAATGATCAAATAAATGTTCTGCTATTCCTCTTTCCTCTGAATTTAAATATCTAATATAAACCCTATCTTTTTCTCCAGAATTATCTATTGAGTACTGAACTTTTAAATTAGTTCCATCTAAAACAAGCCCTGATTTATGAGGAAGTTCTTTCCAATCTTCATGAAGATAAATTCCCTTAACTATATCAAAAACTTCTTTTCTTGTTTTTTTAGAATCATTGTATTCTCCTGCCATTTTGTCATATTTTTAATCAACCTTCCAAATCCCTGTAACTAGATTATATCTCATATTTCTCCAAGAAGATTCATTTATATTGCTTAAACCAAAGTTAAAACCATCCTCATCACAATTAAAGATTGCCCCCCTATAGAGATTTCTATCCCCCCATCTTCTTAAATAAACATCTTGCATTTCTAAACTTTGAACAGCTTTCTTTTTTCCTTCAATTCCTTTCCCCAAGGAAATTTCACTTAAACAATCTAATCTTCTTTTTGTCATTTTTAACCAATAACTCCTGTTTGCTCATCTCTCCTTCCACCTCCAACTTCCATTTCAAAACTTCTCTCAAGCCCTTTTCTTTTTCTTCCTCTAAAATTTTTTCTTAAAACATCTACAATAATTTGATATCCAATATACATTCCTCCTTGCAAATGCACTTGATTTCCAAATGGAATTTCCAAAGCAACCCCTGTGTATTGGCCAATCTTTTCTAATAAATCAGATTCCATATCACGAAAATTTACATCTACAATAAAATCTCTTTTTTCTTGCAAACCTTTTTCTTCCATATATCTTTTGATATCTAAGGCAACATCATTAAGTTTCCCGCTATCTGAAACACCTATTAATTTTAGTCTGTAATCCTTTTCTTTTTTTAGTTGTTCTTCTGATTCCATTTTTTAATCACCCCCATCATTACCAACAGAAGCCATATTGAGACTTCTTATTTTATCAACTTTTCTCCTATGTTCAGACAATCTTGCTTTAGCTTGAACACTCGCCCTATCACCAATTCCCAAATATCTCTCTGAAGCACCTTTCAAATCTTCAAAATCTCCTAAATATCTTGTAGTTAAAATGGAATTTTCTAATTCAATTGCACCCTCCATATTTTCAACCAATCTATCTAAAAATCTTTGAACTCCTTCTCTAATATAAAATTCTTTTGATACCATCTTCTAAG
>CAYWQI010000053.1:0-5156 GCA_964460535.1 Candidatus Woesearchaeota archaeon | reverse complement strand
TCATAAAAAATTAATCCCTATAATCACTCAAAAGAGGGTCTCTTTTTGGAGGAAATTGCAGGATATTGAAAAGTTGTCCTTTTTTGATAGTTCAAAACATTTAAATACAAGTTATGTTTTTACAATATGTGAACACAACAGGTGGGTTTTTTCACACCTTAAAACACAACATATTGTATATAAAATGAATTGCCCTTATTGTTCAAACCCTGAATCAAAAGTTAAAGACAAAAGGAATTCAAGAGAAAACATAAGAAGAAGGCGTGAATGCTTGAAATGTGGAAAAAGATTCACCACATATGAAACAATAGATAAGGAAAATTTATATGTTATTAAAAAAGACTCTTCAAGAGAAAAGTTTTCAAGACAAAAACTTGAAACTGGAATCAAGAGAGCATTTGAAAAAAGACCTATTGATATTAACAAAATAGAAGAATTAGTTAATAAAATTGAAGAACAAATAAGAAAAAAAGGTCAAAAAGAAATTCAAAGCAAAAAAATAGGAGAAATAGCAATGAAAAAAATTCGGAAAATTGACAATGTTGCATACATAAGATTTGCAAGTGTTTATAGAGATTTTCAGGATATAAAGGACTTTAAAAAAGAATTAAAAGAAATAAAATAAAATGGATGAAAAAAATTTAATTAATCAAGTAAAAGAATCAGAAAATTATGAACAATCTAAAACAATTAGTGATGTTCAGGATATTCCAAATTTAAATTCAAGAGGTTTGGATTTTGAAAGATATTTTACAAAAAGTTTATTTGAATCTGGAAAAAAACCTGAAGATGCTTTTGAATGGGAAAAAACAGATATTGATAT
Source organism: Candidatus Woesearchaeota archaeon (assembly GCA_964460535.1). Taxonomy (GTDB): domain Archaea; phylum Nanobdellota; class Nanobdellia; order Pacearchaeales; family GW2011-AR1; genus CAZHMB01. The sequence goes on along the minus strand of CAYWQI010000053.1, from coordinate 4,333 downwards.
TGCTGATGACTCTGGAAAAAACATGTTTGTTCAAAAAGAAGTGGAATTTCCAAAATTCTGGTCTCAACTTGCAAGAAAAATAGTAGGTTCAAAATATTTTTTTGGTGAAATTGGAACTCAAGAAAGAGAATCTTCATTAAAACAACTTGTATGGAGAGTTACATCAACTTTCAAGGATTGGGCATTAAAACAAAAATATTTTAAAGATGTTAAAGATGCAGAAGCATTTGAAGATGAACTTGCTTTTAATACTTTAAACCAGGCTGTTGCATTTAATAGTCCGGTGTGGTTTAATGTTGGAACTCATAAAATTTCTCATGAAAAAAGCAAGGATGAAAAAGAATGTTATATTATTGACCTGGATAAACCTCATGGACAAGAAGTGATAAAATTACCTTTAGGAAAAGAAAGAACATATCCACAAACAGCAGCTTGTTTTATCCAGAGTGTTGGAGATACAATGGAAGACATCATGGATTTAGCTAAAAAAGAAGCTCTTTTATTTAAATATGGTTCTGGAACAGGAAGTAATATTTCAACTTTAAGAAGTTCAAAAGAAAAACTTTCAGGAGGAGGAAAACCTTCAGGACCTCTTGCTTATTGGAGTTTTTGGGACAAGGTTGCAGGAATTGTGAAATCAGGAGGAAAAACAAGAAGAGCTGCAAAAATGGATATTCTTAATATAGAGCATCCAGATATATTAGAATTTATTGAATCAAAAAAAAGAGAAGAAGAAAAATCACACATGCTTTTAGATAATGGAATAAGTTGGATGGAAGCTCAAGATACTGTTTCATTTCAAAATACAAATATCTCTGTTAGAGCAACTGACAAGTTTATGGAAGCTGTGGAAAAAGATGAAGATTTGAAAACAGTTCCAGTAAATAATTCTGAGATGTCTGATGAAATGCCTGTTTACAAGGCAAGATTTTTATTAAAAAAAATTGCAGAAAGCACACATTTTTGTGGAGATCCTGGAATGCAATTTAATGACACAATAAACAAATGGCATACTTGTCCAAATTCAGGTAAAATCAATGCAAGCAATCCTTGTTCAGAATACATGTTTTTAGATAATAGTTCATGTAATCTTGCTTCTATTAATTTAATGAAATTTGTGGATGAAAATGGAAATTTTAAAATTAAAGATTTTAAAAGAGTTGTAAAAACAACTGCAATAGCACAAGATCTTGAAGTTGATAATTCTAGTTATCCTACAAAAGAAATTGCAGAAAATTCTCATAAATTCCGTCCTCTTGGAATGGGTTATGCTAATCTTGGAGGAGTTGTGATGACTTTAGGATATCCTTATGATTCAGAAGAATCAAGAAACATAGCTTCTGTTATAACTGCTTTAATGACTGCCAAAGTATATGAAACTTCAACTGAAATGGCTGAATCTCTAGGAACATTTGAAGAATTTGAAAAAAATAGAAGTGAAATGTTAAAGGTTATGGAAATGCATAAACAGGGTCTTGAAATGATTGACAGAGAAAAAGTTCCTTCTGGGTTTAAAGAGGTTTTTGATGAAGCTGAGAGAACATGGGAAAATGTTATTATCAGAGGAGAAAAATACGGATTTAGAAATGCACAAGCAACTGTCTTAGCTCCAACAGGAACAATTGGATTTATGATGGATGCTGATACAAAAGGAATAGAACCTGAAATTGGTTTAGTTCAAACAAAACTTCTTTCAGACGGAGGAATATTAAAATTAGTTAATTCAAGTGTAAAAAAAGCATTGGAAAAATTAAGTTATAAAGAAGATGAAATTTCTATAATAATGGAATACATTGAAGAAAATGAAACAATAGAAGGTGCACCTTATATAAAAGAAGAACATCTTGCAGTTTTTGATTGTGCAAATAAACCTGCAAATGGAACAAGAACAATATCTTATTATGGACATCTTAGAATGATGTCTGCTGTTCAACCTTTTCTTTCAGGAGCAATAAGTAAAACAGTAAATCTTCCAGAAAGTGCAGATGTAAATGAAATTGAAGAAGTTTATATTAATGCATGGAAAATGGGATTAAAAGCAGTTGCTCTTTATAGAGATAAAAGCAAGAGATTTCAACCTTTAAGTTTTAAAAAGAAAGAAAAAAAAGAATTAATTGTTGAAGCAAAACCTACAAGAAGAAAACTTCCTAATTCAAGAGCATCTATAATTCATAAATTTCAAATTGCTGACCATGAAGGTTATTTAATCTTTGGATTATATCCAGATGGAAAACCTGGAGAATTGTTTATTAACATGAGTAAAGAAGGAAGTACAATTGGAGGATTAATGGATATTATTGGAACTCTTGTTTCTATATCTCTTCAGTATGGAGTGCCTATTGAAGATGTGATAAAGAAATTTAAACATCAAAAATTTGAACCAAGAGGAATTGTATTTGATGGACATCCTGACATTAAAACTGCTGAATCAATTTTAGATTATATTGGACAATTTATGGAAAAAACATTTTTACAAGGTAAAAAAAATCTAGAAGCTTACAAACCATTGAATTTAAATTCTGAAGAATCTGATTTTAATGAAGATTCTTATGAATCAAAAAATCAAGATAATTCTGAAATGACTGAACCTGAAGGAGAGCTTGGAGGTTTTTGTACTATTTGTGGAACACAAATGATTAAAAAAGGGCATTGTAATGAACATTGTCCAAAATGTGGACATCACAATCAAAATGGTTGTGGACAATAATAAGATGTTTTCTAAAAAAGAAAAATTTATAGAAAAACATATTGAAAAAATTATTAATCAATTTAAATTTCAAAACCAGAAAAATATTAATCCTAATTCTTGTCTTTGTTATAAAAATAACAAGACTTGTCATGAATCTGTTTTAAATAAAAAAGAGCATAATTGTTTTTTGTGTTATTGCCCTGAATATGATAATTCTAAGGAACAAGGAGGATGTTTAAAGAATAATCCTTTGAAAAAAGGAAAATGGTTTTTTAATGAAAAACTTAAATCTAAATCAAATCCTGAAGGAAAAATCTGGGATTGTTCAGATTGTTGTTATCCTCATCAAGAAGAGATTGTAAGAAAATTTTTAAAAAAATCTTTTGCTTTAAAACCCTAAACTTTATAAATAATAATTTTTGTGTTAATATAGGTAATAAAAATGTCTGAATCAGAACAAGTAAAGGAAATAAGTTCAGGAAACTTTGATGAATTTGTGAAAGACGGAAAAGTTGTTATTGACTTTTTTGCTGAATGGTGCATGCCTTGTTTAATGATGTCTCCAGTTGTTGATAGTCTTGCAGAAAAACTTCAAGGAAAAGTTAAATTTGGCAAAGTTGATATTTCTGAAAACCAGGATATTGCAAAGAAATATGGTATTACTTCAATACCAAATTTTGTAATATTAAATCAAGGAAAGATTGTTGACCAGATTGCAGGAAGTTTAACTGAAGAAGAATTAGAAGAAAGAATTAACAAAATATAAAATGATAATTTATATCCTAGGAATTTTAGATATTCTCATAGGAGTTTTATTTAGTTCTCAAGGAATTTTTTTAAAATGGATGAATTTTTCTATATTATCCCAAGGATTTATTCTTTTTATGGGTCTTTTTTTAATTATAAAAGGAATCTTGTTTATTTGGGGGTGGGACATCTTTAGTATATTAGATATTTTATGTGGAATAATTATTTTAATTAGTAATTTATTTGAATTTCAAGTAATAATGTATACTCTAGTTGGAGGATATTTAATTATTAAAGGATTCTTAAGTTTAAATTCATAATAAAACTTGTCTGGTAATTCTAATTACAAAAATAAACCTAATATATTTCTAGAAAAAAGATTAATAGTAAATACTTTCAAAGCTTAAATAAAATAATTTGTAGAGATATTTTCTAATAATAAGAAATTTAAAAACACACTTATCCAAAAGAATCTCAGAATATATTAATTAAAATTTCTCATTACTTTTCAAGTTTAGAAAAAAGAAAATTATTAAAAAGAATATGCCTTAGTTACTAGTATAATAAACCAAATCATTTTTAAACTACTATTTTCTAATTTTATTTATGGTTTGGTAGCTCAACTCGCAAGTTCAATTGCGATTGTAAAAAGTTACTTAAACCATCAAGGCAATTAAACATTGTTCAGCCTGGCATTTACGCCAGTCTTAGCAAATATGGTCTCGTAGCTCAGCCTGGCTAGAGCACTGCCCTTTTAAGGCAGGTGTCGAGGGTTCGAATCCCTTCGGGACCATTTATGATTTAAATTTACGAACCCTCTTCGAGGTCCTAAAAAATTTCTATGAAATTTTTGGGAACTTCAACTTCAGATAGAAAGTTGAAGTGTTCGAATCCCTT
>CAYWQI010000052.1:0-5262 GCA_964460535.1 Candidatus Woesearchaeota archaeon | reverse complement strand
AGTTGTGGTTACTTTGATGTAACTATAAACGGCGATTGTTGGAGTTGTAAAACTTATTTCAAAAACATTATGTTAAGTATAGAACGTTCAAAAAAAAGGTTAGTGTTTAGACCTAAAAAATAAACACAATTGAAAGGAGGTTAAAATAGAAATGGAAAAACAAACAAAAAAAGTATGTCTTGAATTTTTGACAAAAGTAGATGAAAAAAACAAAGCAAGAGAAAGGGAAAAAATACAAAAAAAAGGATATACAACAGAAGAAAAAGACACTCTTAACATTTTTGAGAGGGGTGTAGATATTGGTTGGATATGTTGGGCAAAAGAAAACCCAGAAGTAAGGGAAGCACTCACAACGAATATGTCTATAAACCCAAACAATATTTCAAAAAGTATGAATAAGGAAGAATATAAAAAATACGCTGTGTATATTGATTTTTTGAAAATTGCTTTTGAGAGAGAAAGAGAAAAAGAGGCGAGAAGAAGAGAAGAAAAAGCAAAAGAAGAATTAAGACAAGAAGAACAAGAAGAATAATTTTCTATTTAAATAATTTATTTTTTTATTATTTTTTATATTTAAAAAAAGGTTAATAAGAGAACCTTAAAAACTCTTATAATTGAAAGGAGAAAACAAAAAGAACAAAATGGAAATAGAAGTTATAAGCAATAGTGAAAGAACACCGAATTTAATGAAAAATGTTTTAAACGAAATAAACGAAAAAGCAAAGGGATTTAAAAACAAAGATAGTTTTGAGAATTCCTTTAGTCGTATTTGTTTAGAAACAGCAAATAAATTTAATTGTAAATTAGATTTAGATGAAGGGAAACCTGTTTTTATTTCAAATAATATTTAAATTTTATAATTTCTTTTTTTCTGTTTAGAAATAAAATAAAACAGAAACAATTAAACAAAGGAAAACAAAATGGAAACAAAAGAAAAAGCAAAGGAAATATTACTTTATTGTATTGAGTATTTGGGAAATGGCGAAATTCCAAATAATATAGAAGGAAATCAATTATATAAAGAAATGTTAAGAGAAATTAGTTTTATGATTGATGGGGACTAAGAAAAACCTTAATTATTAAGGTTAAGAAAATTAAATAAGGAGTAAAAAATGAAAGAAGAATTTGGAGTTAAATTAAAAGAAATTGTTGAATCATTTAAGAATTAATTTATTTAATTGTCCAAAAATTAAAAACAGGAGGTATAAAATGGTTACAGAAGATGCAGAATCAACAGATGGCTTTTTAGATGATTGTGCTTTTTTAGAAGATGAATTAGTCTTTTATGAAGCATCAATTGTTTAATTGTCCAAAAATAATAAAAACATAAAAAAAGATATATGTTAAAGTTATTAAAGGAATAAAAGGAATTTCTTTATTTTTTATTATTATTTTACTTATTATTGAATAAATTGTTCCAAGAATTAACAAGAAAACTAAAAAAAACCAAAACCCTACATAAATATTCGGTGAAAGGATTAAAATATAAATTGTTAAAAAAGGTATTAATTTTACATCTGCACCCCCTACTGCTTTTTTTGTCCAGAGTAAGAAAAATATCAAAAAATTAATCAAACATAAAAAAATAATTGGCATTATATTTATTTGATTAAAAAATAAAACAGAAACAGAAATTAAAGCATACAAAAAAATGAATAAATTGCTTAATTCTTGCTTTTTTATATCTGTCCAAGAGAAATATAAAAGAGGAATTAATCCAATTAAAAAAATCATTTTAACTTTTCTAACTCTTTATATGCCCTTTTTCTTGCTTTTTTTTCTTTGTTTTTATGAATCCAACAAGAATTGCATAGGAAATGATGGTGGGTTATTTTTTTTCCACACTTACATTTTTTATTTTTTGGTATTGGTTTTACCATTTTATTTCTATTACTTTTTTGAATCTTTTTTTACTTCCTCTTAATCTATTTATTAAATCTCCAAATACATCATATAAACTCAAATAAAAAGCAATACCGATTAAGCCCTGAAAAATTCCAAAACTATAAATATATCTTGCAAACATTAGTTCCAACCAAATTGAAACAAAGGCACACCAAATGTTTATTGCTATTAATCCAGCTAAATCTGTTTGGTCTGATTGAAATCCATTAAATTTAATTTTCATTTTAGTCTGGAATACCCCCAATGTTATAATTTGGTTGATGTAAATTATACCACCATCTTAGAAATACTAAAATAAAAGATATAATCGCAATTACTCCAATTATTATTTGCCATGTTGGTAATGTTGATGTCATTTTTTATTCTTCTTTGTATGTCTTTTAATTAAATAGTTATGCACTCCCATTAATTACTAATAGGTTTTTCCTATAATTTTCTTGTAATATTTTATGGACAGCTGAACGGCTTAATTGTTTTTTATTGTTGTTTTTATCATAATGATATACTTGTTTGGATATTTCTCTTATTGAAATGTTTGGATTTTCTTTTTTTAATTCTAATACTTTATTTATTGTTTGTTTGCTTAATTTCTTTCTTCCCCATTTTTTCCCTTTATATGAAAATGCTCCTTCTTTTGTCTGAACTATTGCATTTCTTACTCTGTCAGACTTTTTCTTTGATTCATCTTCTGAAATCCATCCTAAGAACTGAATAAAATTATTAATCATCATATCTTTTATAAAATCAAACCCTTCTGGAAGTTCTACTTTTTGTATTTCATTCAAAAATGTTTGTCTTACAGAAAGTATAGAACACTTACAAGATTTGCATAATTCAAAGAATCCTACTAATTTCTTTCTATTTCTATAAATTCTATCTAAGTCCCAAACAATAATATTTTTAACTCTCTTTCTACTTATTAATCTAAGAACTTTATTGAATTTTTCTCTTTTATAATCATCTTTCCATGCAGATTGGTTTTCTTCTAATATTTCATAATCTTCTATACCTAATGAGTTTGCTAATTTTTCACAACTATTTTTTTGTAATTCAGGAGTTTGTTCGTCTGTTGATACCCTTATATATATTATATTCATCTAATTTCCTCGCAATGTAAAGCCATATTTAGTTCTTGAATTGCATTATCAATATAAACAATCTTTTGAGGCTCTGAGTAGTTCCTAGAATCACTCAGAATGGTATTTTTAAGGTTTCTGAGGATGATTCTTGCTTGGTCTAGGGTTTTGTCTGTTTCATTCATTTTTTATTCTCTAACTCCATACCTATTTACAAATCTACATAAATTATAAGAAGGGCAATTTCCACAAGTGTATGCTCTTAATTTTGGAGATATTTTTTTTACTACTTTTACTTGTTCTTCTAAATCTTTTTCTTTTACATGCAGTCTTCTAAATGCTTCTCTTTCTTTTGTTTCTAAATAATGTAAATTTACGCAGGTTCTTGTGTTCACTTTTTATCCCTCAAATCTTTAATTTCAAGACTTAAAATTTCAACTTCTTTATATTTTTCACAATCATAATTATTTGGATGATGGTTTGGGTCATAATCTCTTGCACATTCTGGGCAGTATCCTAATAATCTATTAAGACATGTTTTTTGTTTTATTGTTTTCATTTTTGTTCTCCCATATAGTTAATTCTTATTAATTGAAAAACCCAAAAAGCAAAATGTAATAACCCCCAAATAGCAAATAGCCATATAATTAAATTTAACCATTCAAAACTCTGTGTGTAGTTTTGAAACCTACATATTGCATTTGGTATTTCAACTTCTGGAAGTATTTTCATTTTTTATCTCCTTTTTTATCTCTCATTACTAAAAAGATTGCTATTATTAAAGTTGCTATTGTTACAAAAAATGAGATAATGACTGCTTCATAAAAAGGAGTTACATAGCCAACATAAATTCCAAAAGTAAAAGTTAGTCCAAATAATAATATTGTTTCTATTAAATCATTCATTTTTTATCTCCTTTTTTCATTTTTATATAAGTAAAATTATTATTAAAATAATTCCTCCGATAATTATATTTATTGGTCTGAAAATTATTGCTAGACATACAATAAAAAACAATAATATATTCTCAAAAAACTCTGAAATCTTATGGGATAATCTTGGTTTATATCTCTGATTAATCATCCTTTCTAAATTTATTTTGCAAAGTTCCATATTATTATTTTTTTGTTTAGTTTCTTGGTTCATTTTTTATCTCCTACATTTAACATTTCAATAACATCTAAAGCAGGAACCACTAAATAGTCTTTTGGAAAATCACTTGCTGGTTTTGATTTCTTCCATATTTGTTTTTCTTTTCTGTAATCTCTCATCATTTTTTATCTACTTGAGATTGTTTTTCTTTATTTAAATGTAAAAGTTGAGTTAAACAATCTCTGTGCCCTAATAATTTTCCATATTCAACCCCTAAATAAGAATCAAGATAATCTCTAATATCATAACCAGTATCCCAATCTGTTGTCTCTTTTGCATCTACCTTAAACTTGGATATTTTTCCATTAATTTCTTTAATTCTTGATTCTATTATAGTTTTCATTTTTTATCTCCTTGATTATTAGTATCAGCAGGTTTAACAGATTCTTCATGGCTCTGCACGAAATCCTTGCCACTACTCCTCTGCATGTCTGATGTTTCATGCGTGTCTCCGACTTTTCCCTGCTGACTATGTAATGTTATTTTTGACAATTCCATATAATTTATCTGTTTAGGTAAATTTACTTTATAAGTTAGCCAGATACTATGGAATGGGTTTCCACCAACTTTTATTCCTTGTTTCATTTTTGGAGTTATATAGTTTATTCTTTTCTTTGGAATAATTAATTTAAAATTTAAATTTGCTAATAAATTAAAAGCATTAATTCCTCCAAGATGTTCCAATCTAATCAATAATGCAAATGGTTTTTTTAATTCTATTGCTCTTTTTTGTGCTTCTTCAATTGAGTTTGCAAAAATTGTCCCAAGACATTCTTCTGTTACTTCATTATAAAATCCATATTTTTTCATTTCTCTACCTCACTTTTATTTAAGAGAGATTGTTGTTTAAAATCTAAATACCACTTATCGTTTTTAATACAAGCATATTCGTCAAACTTATCAAAAAATTCTTTCTTAAATTGAAAGAAAATCTCCTCAACTTCATCTAAAAGAGAGAGTTGGGCTTGTAATTCAATATATCTTTCATTGTCTTGTGACATTTGTATTTTATTTATTTCTTTTATTTCCTTGCTTATTCTTTGTTTTAGTTGTTGGATGTTCATTTTTTATCTCCTTGAGATTGTTTTTCTTTATTTAAATGTAAAAGTTGAGTTAAACAATCTCTGTG
>CAYWQI010000051.1:0-5398 GCA_964460535.1 Candidatus Woesearchaeota archaeon | reverse complement strand
CTTGCAGCAGTTTTTTTAACATTTCACAATCTTTTTGTTTTTTATACAGGAGCAATATTAACAGAAATTCCTTTTATGTTTTTTTCTTTAGCAGGACTTTTATTTTTTATGAATGGATTTGAAGATAAAAAAAGAAAATATCTTGCAATAGGTTTAATTTTTATTGCTTTTTCTTGTTTAATTAGGTATGATGGTTTTTTCTTGATTTTTCCAATGATATTTTATTGCATATTAAATTGGAAAAAAACTAAAAAGATATTTTATTCAGATTCAGCAATAATTGGAATTATTCTTGGAGGTTTATTAATTGCTAGCTGGTTTTTAAGAAATATTCTTGCATTTGGAAATCCTTTTCAAACAGCCTATGCTTCTGAATCTTTTAAAATATCTGGTGCCTTGGGATTTATTGAATATTTCCCTTATTTAGGAATTATTTTTCCTATATTAGTTTTAATTGGAATTTATTTTTTATATAAAGAAAAAAATAAAAAAATGCTTGTTTTTTTATCCTGGTTTTTTACATTTATAATTGTTCATATGTTATGGCATTTTAGAGCATTAAGATTTTATGTTCCTTTATTACCAATAATGGCAATTCTTGTTTCTTATTCTGTTTTTAATATTAAACAAAAGATTAAGAATACTAGTCTTAAGAAATATTTTATTTATATAATCTTAGGAATTTATATCCTTCTTCAGCTCTCAATTTTCTTTAATCTTATTCCTGGTTTTGTTCATGAATCTACTTTAGAGAATTTAAATCGTTATGAACCAATTAGATTAATCTCAGAATATTCTGATAATAATTTACCAAATCAAGCAAATTACCTTGTAGTAGATGTTCCAGTTTATTCTAGATATATGGACAAGAAAAACCAGATATTTTACAATCAAGGATTGCAAAGATTATTACAAGCATATCAACAAAGAGAAAGTCCTGGAGAAGTTTATATAACAGCAGACACTCTACACAGTTGGGCAACAGGGCCTTTTTTAAAAGGAGAAACAGGAGAAATTGTTTTACCTATAGATACTGATTCTGGAAAAGCAAGCTTAATAATAGAAACAGAACTAGTTAAAAAAATTAATTATAAAGATAACTATGCAATAATCATGAAGATTGTATCTCTGGATTTAAAACAATAATCTTTCCTTAAATAATATCCAAACAGCAGTTAATCCATCTATTATTTTAATCTTCTTCCCTTCATCTGTAGAACGAGGATTATACTTGATTGGAATTTCTTTAATCTTGAAACCTCTTTTCAAAAATTTAGCTGTTATTTCAGGTTCTATTTCAAAACCTTGTCCTTTTAATTGAATATTTTTCAAACACTCTTTTTTATAAAATTTATAACAAGTTTCCATATCTGTTATTTTTTGTCCATACAATAAACTTGTTAAAAAAGATAAAAACTTATTACCTAAATAAAAGAGAGTTTTTCCTTGTATTTTCTTTTTTCCTAAAAACCTTGAACCATAAACAATTTTTTCTTTTTTTTGAATTATTGGTTTAATTAGTTTCAAATGTTCTTCTGGATTATATTCTCGGTCTGCGTCTTGAATTCCAATAATTGTTCCTTTTGATGCATTTAAACCTGTTCTAATAGCACTTCCTTTTCCAGAATTTTTTTCATGTTTTTTTATTATAATTTCTTTATTTGTTTTTGCTATTTTATTTATTATCTTAAGTGTTTTATCTTTAGAACAATCATCAACAATAATAATCTCTCTTTTTATAGGATATTTTATTTTTAAAATTTCATTTAAAACTTTTTCAATTGTTTTTTCTTCATTATAAACAGGAATAATTAATGAAAGTTTTTCAATTTTCATTTTATCTAGTAATTATTATTACTCCAAGAATTATCAGAATAATTCCTAGCCATTTTATTGGAGGAAAAGGTTCTTTTAAAAAAAAGATTGCTAAAAGACTAACCCAGATATAACTTGTAGCAATAACTGGATATAGAATTGAAAGATTTCCGTGTTTTAAGCTCCATATAAATAAAACAGCAGAAGAACCATATAATAAGATTCCAACAATAAAATACCAATTATAAATCCATGTTAAAGGATTAAATGAAAATTTCTCAGAAGCTAATTTAAACATCATTTGTCCACTTGCTCCAAGAAAAGCACAAATTAATACAATTATAATAATATATGTTGAAGTATTCATTTTATTTATTTTTAATATTTACACTTATATTGACAAAATGTTTATTTTAAATCTTCCTATTAATATGCCTCGTTGTAAGGTTAATCTAGAGTTATAATATCCCTTTTGAAATTTGGTTTTTTGTAGGTATCATCTTACTTGCAGGTTTTTTAATTTAGAACCTCGGTTATAATATCGCTCTTGCAAGGAGATCACAATGTCATGAAATTTATTTTACTCTCAAATCAGGACAATCAATATCTGCAGGTTCTATTAACATTACACTCAGAGAAACGCACATTATCATAATTCCTCATTGGCAGGTTCCATTAACCCAACACCCCGAAGAACACATATTACGATAATCTCTTTCAATAAATTTTACCTGCAAATTCCACTAACCCCACACCCAGAAAGAAACCCCTTACTATAATCTCTAAAACCAAAAAAAGATGTGGACATAAATAACAATTACCTAGAAAGCATTATTCTCTAAATTCCAAATCATCTAACATACCAAATTCCCAATTATCTCCATGAGGGTCTTTTTGAGCAAATTCTTCATGAGTAATTATGTCTTCAGGTATCTCTTGAGTATTCCATATTTTAATTGGCCCTCTTAATCCTTGGTAATTTACAAAATCAGGCAAGTCTACACCCTGCGCATTGATATATTTTAAATACTGGTCTTGTTCTTTATGAACTAATTCTAGTTCAGGATATTTATCAAAAGCATCATTCATTAAATATAATTCTGCAACTAAACTATGCATTGTTTTAGGAGATAAATAAATTACAGAACCAAATTCATCAAGAGTTAATCCTTGAGAGTTTGAATTTAATTTAGGTAAAACATATGCTGTTGCTTCAAGACCAGACTTAAAGTCATATATCTGGTTTTCATAATAAACATATCTCAAAGGAATTTTATGTTGTTGGCCATTATATACAAAAATTCCTTCTGGTTGTTGCAATCCACTTTCTTCTCCTGTAGAAGTTTTTAAACTAATTCCTCCAATAAATGCATTATTTCTAGGTAAAAATATTTCTTTTTCATCTTTTTCATAAACAATGTCTTCATCAACATATGTCCCACCCTGATACATTCTAATTGTCTCATTTGCAGTTTCTTGAGTTTGACTTGGAACTAAAGACATTGTTGGAATTTGGGAAAGTCTATCTTTCATTTCTTCTCCAGAACCAATTCTTGAATAAGCACTATACTTACCAATTTCTGTAGGATCTATAAGAAGATAACTAATATTATTTGATTTAATAAAACTTAATGCAGTTTCTGGTTGAGTTGTTGTTAAAACATATCTTCCAATCATATGAACTACTTTTGTAGGATGATGTCCTCCATCTACAATTGTTGCTCTATTACCCAGGGTTTGTAACCAATAACCATAATCCCACCAATGCAGAAATATTGAAGTTTCAGCAGTATTTTCTCTTACCCAAGACATTGCTTGTTGCCATTGAGAATTTGCAGAAGGAGAAGTTCTTTCAGCTTGATATGTTGAAGATTGTTGGAAATTATAAAAACTAGTTAATAAACTTAATATTACTAAAACAGCTAAAACCCATAAAATTAATTTTACAATTTCATCCTTGTATTTTTTTGTTTCTTTAAATAAAAGAACTGTTCCATAACTCACACTAAAACAAATCATTGGAGTTATTACAAAAAATAACCTAACAGCACCTCTTGCAGCAATTAACATAAACAATATCCAAGAAAAAATAACAATTAATTCTGGTTTTATTTTAAATTCTTTTTCTTTTAAATCTAAAAATGCAAGATATCCTAAAAATAAAATAACAGAACCAAAATAAATAAATTTCTTTAAAAAATCTAGATTATTTAATGAAGAATGAGAAGAAAAAATAATTCCTAATAACATTAAAACCCATAATAAAAAGAAAACTATTTTTCTATTTTTATTATTTACAATTTTTTCAGATATTTTTTTACCTATAAGAACCAGTCCAAGTAAAAATATCCAAAAGAATGCCTTTCCTGTTTGATTTTGCCAGTCTTCTAATGAAGGAGAACGATTTTCTGCAACTGTTTCTCCAACTCTTCCACTTCCAAAAGGATTAGTTATTTTTTCAAAAATTTCTCCAATTAAACTTATTTCTCCAATAATAAACAAAAAAACAATTCCAAGAACAAAAAGAACTCCTAAACTATAAACTAGACTATATTTTTTTGGAATATTGATTAATTTCTTATTTTGTAAAAAAATCAAACAAAAATCAATTATTATAAATCCTAAAACAAAAAGACTAATTAATCCTGTAGAAGTCATTAGATATTTGTTTATAATTCCAATCATAGAGTGTCCTGAAACTAAAGGAGTTAACAAAACACTAAAAACTATCCAAGAAGAATAATATATTAAATCTTTTTTTAATAATTCTATTTTATCTTTTTTTCTTTCTATAAACCAGAAAATTAAAAATGAAAGTGGAATAATCATAAAGCAAAATCTTGCTAAACCTCCCCAACTAGCAATACTAAGTGCTGTTAAAAAACCAGTCAATAAACCAAAAACTCCTATTTGAATAGGTTTTTTGTTTTTATCTAAATATTTTAAAGAGATTGCAAGTCCAATTAAAACTAAGAAAAAGAAAAACATTCCAATAGATTCATGGTCTGAAAAACCAGCCATTGTTCTATAAAGATAAAGCGGATTAAATGCCAAAAATCCACAACTTAAAAGAGCAGCTATTTTTGAATTTGTTAATATATATGCTAAAAAAAAGAATGCAATTAATCCAAGAATAAAGAATATTACAGGATTTAAAACATGTGCATATCTTAAAGTAAAATCAGTATTAAAAGCATGTCCAATTTTATAAATCCAAATAGAACTCTCTGGCAAAATTTCTGGATGCCAGTCAACATTAAAAGGAACTCTTTTATCATCATACTCTGGCAGCTCTCCAATTCCTCCTGTTGAAGACATTTTTGTTTCAGCAACCCTTAAAAAATAATAAGGGTCTAAAGCAAGAGGAATTTTTTCTCCAGTTGTTTCATCTTCAAGCAAATTCAGATTTTGCACTCTAATAACAGAACTTGTGATTAATATAATCAACATTAAAATTCCAACTAATAACCACTGACCTTTTTTTGATTTTATAAAATTAAATATTTGATTTGTTTCTTTTTCTGTCATTTTATTTTGAATTTTCCTTATTCTAAACACATAATAAGAGTTTTAAAGGTTTTTG
>CAYWQI010000050.1:0-5531 GCA_964460535.1 Candidatus Woesearchaeota archaeon | reverse complement strand
TGATGAAATCAAGGCAAGAAATTATAATTTAGATATTAAGAATCCAACTAAAGCAGTAGAGGAAAAACAATATACAAAAGAAGAACTAATTGATAAAATGTCAAATAATCTTGATAAAATTAAAGAGTTATTAATTAAGGTAAAAGGTGAATTTTAATATGGATGGAATGCTATTTACAACTATTATATTAGCAATTGCGACAGTTGTATTAGCAGTATTTACTATAATGTTATGGTATGAAACTAAGAAGTCAAGAGAATTTCAAAAAGAAATTTATACTCCTGAATTAAGTATAACATTTTTTCCAAGTCAAAGATATATTAATGATTTATTTATATCAATAAAAAATATAGGTAAAGTTCCAATATATAATATTAAACTAAAAAAAGTAATTGGCGATGATATTGACACATTAATGGAAAAAAAATTATCTGAAACTACATTTTTAAATGAAATTAATTATTTAAGACCACAACAAGAAATAAAAAATTTAATTAAACAAATTTGGGGTAAGGATGAAGATTTTTCAAAATTTACATTAATATACTCTTTTGAAGATAAATTTAAGAAAGTTTATAATAAAAAATTTAAGTTTGATTTTAATCAATTTAAAGATATGTTAGGTGCATCTGATGATGTAAAAAGTGATGTGGTTAAAGTCTTAAAGGATATGAAGAAATCTATTGATAAATTAAATAAAAAATGAGTTGGAAAATATTAAAAATTAGTGATTTTTTAAAAGAAAGAAAAGATAGGTTTAAACCTGCTGAAGCAAATAAATTGGGATTAAAAAGAATTGAAAAAATTGATTTTTCAGGTAATGTCCACATTGTAGAAAAACAAACTAATACTGGAATGATTTTAGTTAAAAATGGTGATTTAGTAATATCTGGAATTAATGTAGAAAAAGGTGCATTGGCTGTTTATGAAGGTCAAGAAGATATTTTGGCAACTATACATTATTCATCTTATGAATATGATAATAATAAAATTAATATTGAATATCTGAAATGGTTTCTCAAAAGTAATGTTTTCAGAAATATATTATTAGAACAAGTAGGAGGTGGAATTAAAACAGAATTAAAACCAAAAAGGTTTTTGCCTCTTGAAGTTTATTTGCCTGATTTACCAACACAAGTGGAAATTAAAAACAAAATACTTGCTGTTGAACAAGAAATAAATGAAGTTGAAAATAGGATTAATCAAGAACAAACTTATCTTACTAAACTTAAAGAAGCAATTTTACAAGAGGCTGTTCAAGGAAAATTAGTAGAACAAAATCCTAATGATGAACCTGCATCTATTTTACTTGAAAAAATTAAAAAAGAAAAAGAGCAATTAATCAAAGAAAAGAAAATTAAAAAGGAAAAACCTTTACCTGAAATTACACAAGATGAAATTCCTTATGAATTACCTAATGGTTGGGAGTGGGTTAGAATTAATGACATCTCTATTTTAAAAGCAGGAGGTGATGTCCCAAAAGGTAGTTTTTCAAAAGAAAAATCAGAAAAATATACAGTTCCAATATTTGCCAATGGTGAAAAAAATAAAGGATTGTTCGGCTATACAGATAAGCCAACAGTTATTGAAAAAAGTATTACCATTTCTGGTAGAGGCACAATAGGTTATTCTGAAATAAGGGAAGAACCATTTTATCCTATTGTTAGATTAATTATAGTAACACCATTCACTAATTTAATTAATATTAATTATTTACATACAGTGATTAGAAGCATAGATTTTAAGAATACTGGAACTTCAATTCCACAATTAACAGTTCCAATGGTTAAGAATAAATATTTGATACCACTTCCACCATTAGAAGAACAAAAGCGTATCGTTGAAAAAGTTGATATACTTATGGCTTTTTGTGATGAATTGGAACAAGAAATTAATAAGTCTAAACTAAAAGCAGAACAATTAATGCAAAGTGTGTTAAAGGAAGCATTTGAACAAAAGGAGGAATTATTAGTTGAAAATTAAAATGGATAAATTTAAACTTACTAATACTAAAATCCAAAATATAATTGTTAAATATTATAGAAGTGATGAAGATATTTATAGGTTTCAAGAAAAAATAAATGGTTTCTTTGAATTTGTAGAAAATAACTTTAATGAAAATTTTAAATTTGATGTTAAATCAGATGAAGAATTATTTAATCTTCCTGTTGAAGAAACATACAAACTTATTGAAAATCAAAAAATTAATATTGAAAAAGAAACAAGTTTAATCTTAAATATTACTGCTTATAAGATTAAATTATATTTGGAATTAGTTTTAAAGGGGTTAAATGAGAATAATATTTTTCCTTACTTTCCAAATGTAAGAGCAATTTTAGAGCATACTTGTTTTTCATATAAGATTTTATTTGAATCAAAAAATTATTTAGACTTGATGAATATAAGAAAAGAAAAAAGTGAAGAGGATATAATTGCTTTTATCCAAAATTATGGCAAAGCACAAGATATTTTAAGATTATTTATATTTGGAACAAAAAATAAAGATTTGATTGAGGATGGAATTAAAGATAATAGAGTTGATAATTATACAGCATATAAATCAATAGAATATGTTTCACAAAATACAGAATATATTGATCTATTAGATACATACAAATACTTTTCTGAATTAACACATCCTTCAAGTTATTCAACAAACTATTTTTTAAAATATAATGAAAAATCATCACAGAGATTAGTTAATAGTACATTAATAAATCAAAATAAAGATGTTAGTAATTATTCTTTACAACCCGATTCTGAAATTATGCTTGCACAATACTTTAAATATATTATTTATTTGATACTTGATTGTATAGAACTATTTGAAGTTCAGTATTCAATATTTAACAAATTTGAAATCAAACTTCCAAATTGTGAAATATTAAAGAATGTGAATATTAAAAAAGAGGATGATGTGAAAAGAAAAGAATTTTTAGAATCAAACGAATATTTTAATGAATTAAAATCAACTGTTAAGAAGAATAAATTTAAATCACCTGAAAATATTGATAAGGAAACTGAAAAAATTATTAAAAAAAATGAACACGAAATAAGAAAAAATAAAAAACAATAGTAACCAGAAATCTTATTGAAACTTGTCTTTAGATGAAATTTGGATGAAATTATTATAATTTTGACTCTTTATAATACTTTTGGACACTTTATTTTCACCACTCTATTTTAGGCTTTTGTTACAATAAGACAAATAGCAATTTTAAACTTTTTATGTAAAAATACTTACTTAGTTAAAAAAAGTTTGGAGAAACCAACGACAATAGCCCTATTTTTTATTAAAATGCCTTTAAACCCTCCCAAAATACTACAAAATACAATCTGAGCCATTATAAAGGTCAAAATATTATTATATGACAGGGTTTAGGTTAGTTGATAATAGTTTATTGTTATAACCGAGCCTTAAAATAGAGTAAAAATGGATAGTAAAAAAGAAGAAGATATATTTAACATAAAGCGACAGGTTGTGTATGGCAATGTTGAAGACAGCGATGTACTTTCGCTTGTAAAAAACAAAAAACGATTGTACAAACTTAGAAAATATAAAAGTGAGCTTGCAGATACAATTAATGGTACAAATCCTAACTGGGAAAAATATCTAAAAGACTTACATCTGTTATTAGAGGTTGCAGAAAGTGATTTCTTGGATTGTAACCAGTTAGTTAAAGAAGCAGATTTAACTGAAAACGGATTAGGTCAGTTATTCGTTTGGACTGCTGTAATTGATGTTTGTGTTGGTAAATAATACCAATAAAATATCTTCTTCTTTATATATGATTCATTTTATTTTGGATAAAAAATTAAGTTTTGGGATAAAAAAATCAATTTTGTTGAAAATAGTATTATGTTTTTGACGACACCAGTTTACTTTTTCTATGTAGAAACAGGTATTTATAAAAGAAAAGTTTATAAAAATCACACTTTTTATAAATTATAAGAAAATAATTGAACAATGGCTTTTTTTTTAAGATATTATAATAAACTTTCTATTGATGATGCTTTTTCAAAACTAAAAAATTTTAGATATAGTCCAGAATTTAAAAAAGAACTTAAAAATATATATGGTATTGATATTCGTTGTAGAATTAATAAGAGTCAAAATTTAATTGTAGGTGACATTGCTTTAAAAAAGAAAATAGCTATTGTTAAAACTGAAGTTAATACAGGATTAATTGAAAATAAAGACGATAGCGTTTCTTTCTATGAAGAAAAGATAGATATTTCTGAAAGAAGTTATTTTGGAATTAGTTTTAAAAAGGAAAAATTAATTTTCTTAAATTCAAAAGATAATTATATTAACATTACAAAAATATTTTCTAAGATATTTTTTGATGAATTTGATAAAATTGATAACTTGCAATTTGACTCAATGGGAATAATAAAGGCATTTAAGGAAAATGATGGAGATATTTCCAAAATTTGGTCTATTTCCTTAAGAAAAGATGCTAATAAAAAAACTAATAAAGATAAAGAATATACATATAAAGTTTCAAGTTCAAAAAGATTAATTGAAATCATCAGTGAGTTGGATAAAGATGAATTTATTGATGGAGTAGGAATTTTTATTAATTTTTTAGATAAAGAAACTTCTTTAAGTGTTTATGACCACGGCTCTTTAAATTTGCATACCAGTATTGTGAAAGATATAACGGATAAAAGAGAAAAATACGATAAAAAATATCTTCTAAACTTAGATTACAATAACTTATTTACTTTTTTTAATATGCTTTATCAGTTATTTAAAAGACTACAAAAATATACAATTTTGAAATCTGGTGCTAAGACTGAAAATAATTTTAAGTCTATTCATAAAACAACAATTAAAGATTTTTTAGATATTTGTAGTACAGATATATTTTCAGACATAAATCCTGAATATAATAAATATTTTGATACAGATACAATTATTATTCAACTAATAGAAGCAAAAAAGGAATTATTAGATTTAATAAGTAAAAAAGAAGCAAAAGAAAGTAAATATCAAGATTTTTTTAAAAAATATCCATTTTGTTTTAGTTTATATTATAACAAAATAGAAAGTCATAATAAATTGGATGATAAAAATATTCCTGATTTTACTGGAGTTAGAGTAAAAGATAATTTTCACGACATTTTTGAAATAAAACAACCTTTTAAATGTTACTTCAATAAAAATAACTCTACTAATCCTGAATATTCAAAAGATTTGAAACAATGTAAAGATTATTTGAAATATTGTGAAAATCATAAACAAACTCTAAGGGAAGAAAAAAATATTTTAATTCAAGAACCAAAATGTTATTTTGTTACAACATATAACTTATCTGAGTTTTACAAAAATAAATTAAAAGAAGACTACAAAGATTCTAATCTAAAAATTGAATTGATTACCTATGATGAAATATTAAAACAAATTGACCATATCATTAATTCTATCAATATGGTGGAAGAAGTAGAAGTTATTATTTAAGCTCTTTTAATACTTCTTTCCCTTTTTTAGTCAGTTCATAAAATTTTAAATGGTAATCCTCTGGGT
>CAYWQI010000049.1:0-5690 GCA_964460535.1 Candidatus Woesearchaeota archaeon | reverse complement strand
TGACTCTCTTGGGGTGCGTTTTTGTGTTGAAGGCACGCACGCGAAAAATTAAAGAAAAGTTTATAAAATAGTTTTTAATTTTATATTTACCTTAGTAAGCTGTTGAAACAGCTAGCTTAGGTCACATGCATATTCATAGTGCAATATCAATTGCCATAAAATACAACAAGGATAATTAGTAATTAGAAGTTGTAGTTTATGCTAATGAAAATTAAACTTGTGGTGAAAATTGATGAATATGCTACAATTGGCCGTCGCCAGGTTCTATGCGTATTCGAACAGGGCTAACCTCAACTGCAACAGGAATCCTGACAATCGTAATGACTCTCTTGGAATGACTTAAGTGCTAAGGTTTATCTTTAAAATTTAAAATGAAGACCTACGCTAATTTATATGCTGAATTATGCTCAATGAAAAATTTAATTCTGGCTTTTAAAAAAGCCAGAAAAAGAAAAACAAAATTAAGTTATGTCAAAAAATTTGAAGAAAGATTAATAGAAAACTTAAGAGAATTACAAAAAGAGCTAGTAAATCAAACATACAAACCCTTTAAATTAAAAGAAATTATAATAAGAGAACCAAAAATAAGAAAAATTTGCAAGTCAATTTTCAAAGATAGAATTGTTCATCACGCTCTTATTAACATTATTGGGGAAATATTTGAAAAAACATTTATTTATGATAGCTTTGCCTCGCAAAAAGGCAAAGGCCAACATAAAGCATTAGAAAGATTTGAATTTTTTAAAAGAAAAATCAGTAATAATGGAAAAAGGTTACAAGGAATAAAAGACAATAATTACGTTCAAGGATATTGTTTTAAAGCAGACATTGAAAAATATTTTGATAATGTAAATCACAATCTATTAATTCAAATCATTGAAGAAAAAATAAAAGACCGAGAGATTATTTGGTTAATCAAACAAATCTTAAAGAATTACTCTTGTTCTAAGGGGAAGGGAATGCCTCTTGGAAATTACACAAGCCAGTTTTTTGCAAATATTTATTTAAATAAATTAGATTATTTTGTGAAACACCAATTAAGATGTAAGTATTATATTCGTTATGTTGATGATTTTGTAATTTTGCATAAAACAAAAGAACAATTACAAAAATGGGAGGATAAAATAGATTTATTTTTGAAAAAAGAGTTGAGAATAAAGTTGCATAAAAACAAATCACAAGTTGTTTCCTTACATAAAGGAATTAAATTTCTTGGATTTAGAATTTTTTATTATTATAGGATATTAAGAAAAAGTAATATTAATCATTTACGCAATCAACTACAAGATTGGAAACTGCTTTATGATGAAAATTTAATTTCTTATAAAAAGATAATTGAAAGGTTGGAAGGTTGGTTTGTCCATGCCAAACACGGAAATACCCATAATTTAAGAAAAAAGATTCTAAAAGAGTTTAATGAGAACCACCTCACAAAACCTCAAATTCAAGTCTAAATCTAAATTTATAAGGAGCAATATCTCCCACTTTTTTAATATCAATAATCTTTAATTTTCTTCCAAACTTTTTAGACTTTTTCTTTAAATTTTTAATTTGTTTTTTCATTTCTTCTTCTCTACCAAAAGAATGATAAAAAATTCTAGTTGGTTTTTCTCTTAAAATAAATTTTTCAAACAATGAAAGTTTTTTACTTAATAACAAACCTTCTTTAATAAAATCCTCTTCAATATTTGGACGAGGCATAACAATAATATCAAATCCTTTAGAATATTTTTTCTTTAATTCTTCTGCTTTTTTCTTAATATCTCCATTGCAAAATTCAATTTTATCTTCAACCTTGTTTCTAATAGAATTTTTTTGTGAATATTCATTAGCTTTGTTATTTAATTCATTACTAACAACCTTGCTTATTCCTTTAGAATTTTTTGCAATTTCTATTGAATAAGGTCCAACACCTGCAAACATAACTAAAATAAGTTTATTTTTTCCAGGCAACATAGAAATTTTTTCAGTTATTTCTTTTCTATCATTACTTAATCTAGGAGAAAAATAACTTGTATCAATATTAAATCTAAATTCACAATTATTTTCTTTATACAAGACTTCTTTATTTTTTTCTCCTAACAACCAAGAAGTTTTCATTGTTCTTAATTTTCCAGAAAACTCTTTTGTTTTTTCTAAAATAGTTTCAACTGACTTGTGTTCTTTTAAAATTTTTTTAGCAAAATCTTTTTTTTGTTTTTTACTTAATTTTTTTGAATCTGAAAACTTAACTAAAGCAATATTTCCTAATAAATCAAATGACCTTTGTATTTTCTTGTTTTTATTTTTTGTCTTCATAAATATCAAAACCAAAACTTATTTAAAGAACTTTTGTTTTAATAAAATAAATAAAATTATGAAATAAATTCATAATTAAATTAAAAGGAGGTTAAATAAATGGCAAAACAAGGCGGAAATGTACTTAATTGGCTTGCTTGGCTTACAGGAGTTGTTGTTTCATTAGTTGTAGGTAATGGAATGATTCAGGAAATTTTAGTATTACCTGACTGGTTAGGGCAACAATATATTCCATGGCTTGCAGTATTTATAGGTTGGATTATTGTAATTACAACTTTAGTAAGTGCAGTTATGGCAATTCTTAAGAAATAAGTATAATTTATTTTTATTTTATTTTTACTTTTTTCTCTTTTTTTTCTAAAGATATTCTTTTGAATAATCTCCTTATTTTGCACTAAAAGTAAGGATTTTATTTATTTTTAATACAAGACATCCCTTTTTTATGATTTTCAAAACATTTAATAGATTATTTTTCTAAACGAGAATTAATCTTTTTTAAGTTAAATAAGATTATTTTTTCTAGAGTTTGTGAAAGTTCTTTATCATCTCTGAATTTAGATGCTTTGGTTTTTTCAAGATATTCATCTAAAAGTCCCAAGGGTAAATCCAGAATAGGAATTCCTTTGTATTGTAATAAATGAAAAGTTATTAAACGAGTTATTCTACTATTTCCATCAATAAAAGGATGTATGTGTTGGAATTCATTATGAAACTCTGCTCCAAATAAGATGGTTCTTTTTAATGAAGTTTTTTCATTTAAAAATTGATTATACTTCTTGATTAGATCAGAGAGGTCTTTTTCTATATTTCCAGGATTGGAAATTTTAAATCTAGGATTACCTTTAATATGCACTCCAATTTTTCTTATTTTTCCTGCAAGATTTTTTTTATGTTCCATTGCCAGTTTATGATATTCTAAAATAAGATTAATATTTAAAGGAATTTTAGCTCTTGCATCACTAAGCATCTTGGATAGGGCTTGTTGGTAGTTTTGGACTTCTTTAATGTCTTCAAGACTTACATTTGAAGGAACTTTATTTTTTTTTAGAATCTTAACTGTGTTTGGTAGAGTAATTGGATTTCCTTCTAAAGACAAACTATGATTAATAAAAGTAATTTCAAATTCCTTGATAATTTTTCTAAAACCTTGTTCATTCTTCTTTCGCAATCTTTTGAATTCCCTAAGTTCTTTTAAGATATCCGGGACATGGCTTCTTGATGATTTTTTAAAATTTACATTTTTAACATTAAAATATACTAGGAGATTATTAATTAAAGTATTACAAAATATCTTAAATCTTAATGGTTTTTTAGAAATAATAACTCCAAGACCATATCTTTCTAAAATATCCACATATTTTGAAAAAGTCCTAGGATTTAATTTGGATTTTTTTTGAGAAACTTCTCCTTTCTCCAAGGCAAATTTTATAAATCTTACAAGATTTTTATCAATTAGTAAATTATAATTAAGATTGTTTTTTTGGCAAAATTTAATAAGTTCAGAAAGTAAATAAGATTTCTTATTTCTTTTAACTTGAAAACCTTTTTGAGTTTTTAATAAAAATCCTTCTTTATGTAATTCTTTTACTATCTTGTAGATATTAGGATATTCTCTCTTTTCCTTACCTAATTCTCTTAGTATTTGTGCTGGAGTAATTGAACTTAAAGATTTTTCTACAATATTAAAGACATCATATTTAGTAACCATAAATAGTTTAAGTAATCAAAGTTTAAAAATCTTCCTATTTAGCACTAAAAGTAAAGATTTTATTGATTTTTAATACAAAATATAGATATTAATAAATTAATTGCTTATGTATCTAGTAACCAAGGAATATTTTTCTTCACAATTTTCTTTTTTATAGATTTGATATAATAAGAAATTTAAATTAAAATTTTCTGAAATTTTCTTGTATATCTATACCTTTGAATTTTTTTATTGCTTCTATTGAGGGATATTTCTACAAATTATTAGATTTAAGTCCTGAAAGTTTTTATTATTAATCTTGCTTTAGGAAATGTATTTTTTTTGTAATTAGGATTACCAGATACTGTGCTTATCAAAAACCCTATAAACTCTTTATATCTCTTTTTTACACAATGCAAAATTATCTAAATTCAAATACCTTAGAAATATATTTTGAAACTTATGGTTGCACTGCAAATCAAAATTCAACTGAAATAATGAAAGGCCTTGTTTCACAATCCGGGTTAAACCTTACAAACAATACAGAACTTGCTGATATTATTGTTATTAATTCATGTATTGTTAAATCTCCTACAGAAGAAAAAATACGTAGAAGATTAGAAGATTTACAAAAAAAATTTCCAAACAAGAAATTTATTCTTGCTGGTTGCATGCCGAGATTATTAAAAGACAAATTTCAAAAACCAAATTTATATTTACTTGATACCACACATTCAAGAGATATTGGAAATTTAATTAAAGATATTTATGAGAATAATTATGAACAAGAAAAATATCTTAAACAAAGAAAAGAAACCAAGGTTTTAACTCCTAAGATATCTCAAAACAAAATAATAGCAACAACCCAAATTTCTGAAGGTTGTTTAGGAAATTGTACTTATTGCATAACTCGATTAGCAAAAGGAAAGTTAAATTCTTTTTCTCAAGATGATATAATTAATTCAATAAAAAGAGATATTCAAGCAGGTTCAAAAGAAATATGGATTACAAGTCAAGATAATGCTTCTTATGGTTTAGAACAATCTATAAAAGAAAATTATCAGCTTCCTGAATTATTAAAAAAAATTCTTGAAATTCCAGGAAACTTTAAAATTCGGCTTGGAATGTCAAATCCAAACCATGTTTTAAAAATCCTCGAACAATTAATAGAAATTTATAAAAATCCCAAGATGTTTAAATTTATTCATTTACCAATACAATCAGGAAGTGATAAAGTTCTAAAAGACATGAATAGAGGATATACAAAAAAAGATATTCTAAAAATAATAAACAAATTCAAAAAAGAAATTCCAGATATTTTAATTTCAACAGACATAATTGTGGGTTATCCAACTGAAACAGAACAAGATTTTCAAGAAACTTTAGATTTGATTTCAGAAATAAAACCAGAAATTTTAAACAAAAGCAATTTCTACTCAAGACCAGGAACTCAAGCAAGCAAATTAAAACTTCTAAATCCAGAAATAGTTAAAAAAAGAGCAAAGAAATTAGATAAATTGCATCTGGAGATATGTAAAAATATCCAAAAAGAATTTATAGAAAAAAATAAAGATAATTCTATTAAAGTTTTAGTAGATAAAAAAGGTTGGCAAGGCACATATCTTGCAAGAGCAGATAATTACAAGCTTGTTGTTGTTCATTCTCAAGACAAAACAAAGAATCTTTTAGGAAAATTTGTTAATGT
>CAYWQI010000048.1:0-5916 GCA_964460535.1 Candidatus Woesearchaeota archaeon | reverse complement strand
CTTTCACAATAGTTGGCTCAACTTTTGGAAAATCCATATTATCTAATAGTAAATCTATGAACTATAAAAATGTTACGGGCGTTCTCAAAAACTCTAAAATTTTGCCTTCTGCATCGTTGCACTAAAATCCAATCCTCAACAAAAAATAAAAAACCCAACCGCAGCACAACGAGAACAAAGTTCTCGAGCATGTCAACTTTTGCAAGTTGTCATAAGCTGCAGGGTATTTTTAAGTGTCAAGAATCAAAGATTCTTGAGCATCATCAAGGATTTACATCCTTGAGACCTACTATTCTTGTTATACAATAAAAAAATTCAGAGCAGGCTCCAAAAGTATTCAACTCAATAGAAGCAATAAAAAAATCCCTTTTTTGAAATTTATAACAAACCAATCAAAACCCTTAAAACTTCTGTTTTTTTCTTTTTTTTATGCATTATCATATAATTTTAACAGAAGTATGCAATAGCAGATGTAGATATTGTTATGAAAAATCTATGAAAGAATTTGACAATGGACTTAAGGAAAGATTTGATTTTGATTTTTCTCAACCCTCTAGATTTAATTTTGATATTCAAAAACTAAAAAATTTTCTTTTAAAAGACCCAAATCCTGTTTTAATTTTTTATGGAGGAGAACCTCTTTTAGAAATTGAAAAAATCAAGAAAATAATTGATACTTGTTCTGAAATAAAGAATATTAAATTTAGAATGCAAACAAATGGAAAATTATTAAAGAAATTACCTTTAGAGTATTTAAAAAAGATTAAGAAAATTCTAGTTTCTATAGATGGAAATAAAGAAATAACAAATTACAACAGAGGAAATAAAACTTATGAGAAAGTTATTGAAAACCTGATTAATTTAAAAAATAAGGGATATGAAGGTGAGATAATTGCTAGAATGACTTTACCTGTTGTTGATTTTAATAAACCTGGAAGAACAGATATTTTTGAACAAGTAAAACATCTTATTGAAGATTGTGAATTTAAATTTTCAAGTATTCATTGGCAATTAGATGCAGGATTTTACAAATTTGATTTTAATGAGGAAATAGTTAATAAATTCTTTAAAGAATATAATAAATCTGTTTCTAAATTAATAGATTACTGGATTAATAATATTGAAAAGAGTAATGTTCTTAAAATCTATCCTTTTCTTGGAGTTGTTAATAGATTACTAGGATTTGATAAAGAGAATTGTCTTCAATGTGGAGCAGGTAAAAAAGGTTATGGTATCACAACTTCTGGAAGTTTAGTTGCTTGTCCAATTATGAATAATATTAAGAATTTTGAAGCAGGAGATTTAAATAAAATTTCAGATTTAAATTCAATAAAAAAGTTTTCAGTTCAGGATTTTAGTGAAATGTGTAAAAATTGTAATGTAAAAGACATTTGTGGAGGCAGATGCTTGTATTGGCAAGCTTCTAAACTCTGGCCTGAAAAAGGAAATAATCTTATTTGTGATAGTATTAAACATTTGATTAATGAATTAAAAAAACAAATTCCAAGAATAGAAAAAGCTATTAATAATAAGAAAATAAATAAAAAAGAATTAAAATATGAAAAATATTTTGGACCTGAGATTATTCCTTGAATTATTTTAGATTATTTTCTAAAAGAACTATATTTAAAAAAGAATAAACTCTATATTTTTTAATGTTAACCAAAAAATTACTTTATGCAGAAAATTGTCAGATATTTAGAACGTTTATCAAAGTTCTTTTAAACAGAGAATTTCCTAATTTAAAAATATATCCTGTGGAAGATGGAATATCTGCTGTAAAAATGCATAGAGATTGTTTTTATTCAAAAAATCCTTATGAACTTTTTCTTACTGAAAATAAAATGCCTGACATGTATAGTTTAACAGCTGTTCAAAAAATAAGGGAAATAGATAGTGAAATTCCCATTATAATGCTTTCATCTACAGGCCATCCTAAATTTAAACAAAGAGCTTTAAATAGTGGAATTAATGATTATGTAGAAAAAGATTCTTCATTAGATGCATTAATTCCTATTGTCAAGAAATATATTAAATAATTATTTTTAATTAAAAAACAAATTGTCTTAAATTAACATAAACTACACAAAGAACAATTATGATTCCTGCTATGATATTTCTTTTTAATATTTTTTCTTTTAAGAAAATTTTAGCAAAAATATAAATAAAAACATGTGCAATTAATAAAGCAAGAGTTGTGAAAATTACTCCCCATGTTTTATATCCAAAAAAAGCTATAACTTTATATATTATCCATGTTGCAGAGATAATTATTGTGATTAGTTTTTCCTTGTTTCCAATTTCCTTAAAAACATTTGGTCTAAATATTATTATAGTAAAAAGAGCAATAAAAAAAGATCTTACAAAATAAAGTGAAAGAGGATTGTAATATTGAAGTATAATTTTTGATAAAAGAATATCAATAGCATAACATAAACCTGCTAAAAGAGCAGCTATAGCATATTTATTAAAAACTAAATGATGTTTTTTTAAATGTGAAGCAACAAGAGTTACAGAAGCAATAATAGCAGGAATTAAAACATGCGGGTTTCTTTCAGATTCAAAGAAAATAAATGCAAGTAATACAACAAATATTGGTTCTAAAAGACGTACTGGTTCAAGATTGTTTATTTTTTCCCATTTTAAAGAAAAAAATGTTAAGAGATTTGCCAAAATAGCAAAAAAGACAATTCCTGCAAGAAGTATTATGTTTTTTAATTCTAAAACTTGAGGATTAAATTCTCCAAACCAATATAAAAGAGGTAACATGAATAAAACAGCTAAAGAAAAAACAGCAACAACAAAGTGTTTTGAATTAACTTTTTTCTCTTTTAATACAACTCTTTGAAAGATAGTTCCTGAAGAATAAGCAAGTGCTGCACCAAGTAAAATCCAAATTAGCATTTTTTATTTTTATCCTCTTTTAATTATTTAAATTTAAAAATTTACTAGTTTAAAAACCTTTATAAACCCTTTTTTCCCTTTTTAAATAGAATGGTAGCAAAAAAGAAAGCATCTAAAAAAACAAAAAAGAAAACTTCTAAGAAAAAATCTAGTTATAAAATTCAAAATATTGTTGCTACAACTGATTTAGGAAAACCAGTTCCTTTAACAAAATTAGCAAGAACTCAACCAAATACAGAATATAATCCAGAAACTTTTCCAGGACTTGTATTAAGAATCAAGGAACCAAAATCTGCTGTTCTTGTTTTTTCATCTGGAAATTTAGTATGTACTGGAACAAAATCTACTGCTCAGGTAAAATCTGTTGTGCAAGAGGTTATTAAACAACTTAAAAAAATTAATGTCAAGATAACTACAAAACCTAAGATAACTGTTCAGAATATTGTTGCTTCAGGTTCTATTGATTTAAAATTGAATCTTAATTTCCTTGCTTTAGAAATGGATAATACAGAGTATGAACCAGAACAATTTCCTGGATTAGTTTATAAACTTGAAGAACCAAATGCTACTTTTTTATTATTTACTAATGGAAAACTTGTTTGCACTGGAACAAAAAACAGGCAACAACTTGAAGATTCAATGACTCAACTTTTAAAGAAAGTTAAAGTTGCTTTAAAGAATTATTAATTTAATAAAATTCTATTCTTATTTTAAAATATCCTTCTAACCACAATAAACTATAAAAACCAAGTCTTGTTGTGTTTAATATGGCAAAAGAAACAAGTGAAAAAACAGATAAAGAGTTTCAGGAAACAGGGCAAGAACAACAAGAAATTGATAATCAAAAAAGTTCAAAAAATGAGGAGTTAATTATTGAAGCAAAAAATTTTTTTAATTTTCATAAAAAAGAACTTGGTAAATCTTTAAGAAAACATAATGGTGTATTGTATCTTGATTTTATGCAAATAAGTGAGTTTTCAAATAAATTATCTGATGAAATACTTGCAAATCCTGAAGAAACTCTAAGGATTATAGAAGTAGGAATTAGTGAGTCTGGATTAATTAAAGATGTTAGGGTTAGATTATCTAATTTACCTTCAGGACATGGTATAAAAGTTAGAAATATTCGTTCAAAACATTTAAATGAAATGATTTCTATTGAGGGTATTGTTAGACAAGCTTCTGATGTAAGACCCCAAGTTGTTAATGCTAAATTTGAATGTCCAAGTTGTGGAACAATTATCTCTGTTTTGCAAATGGAAAAAAAATTTAGAGAACCAACAAGATGTTCTTGTGGAAGAAGAGGGGGTTTTAAACTTATTTCAAAAAGCATGGTTGATACTCAAAGACTTGTTATTGAAGAATCTCCTGAAAGTTTATCTGGTGGTGAGCAACCCAAGAGAATTAATGTGTTTGTAAGAGAAGATTTAGTTGAACCTCATATGGAAGAAAAAACAACTCCTGGAAGCAAGGTTAATGTGATTGGAATTTTAAAAGAAGTTCCTGTTCCATTATCTACTGGAGGTTTGTCCACTAGGTTTGAACTTGCAATTGATGCAAATAATTTAATACCTCTTGAAGAAACTTTTGAAGATGTTGAAATTACTGAAGAAGATGAAGAAAAAATTTTAGAACTTTCTGGAGACCCAAAAGTTTTTGATAAATTAGCAAATAGTATTTCTCCAAACATTTGGGGATATGAAGAAATAAAAAAATCTCTTGTTTTACAATTATTTGGAGGAGTTAATAAAAAACATAAATCAGGAGCAAGATCAAGAGGAGATATGCATATTTTATTAATTGGTGACCCTGGTGTTGCAAAAAGTCAAATGCTTGAATTTATGTCTAAGATTTCTCCAAAAGGAAGATATGTTGTTGGTAAAAGTGCATCTGGAGCTGGTTTAACAGCAACTGTTGTTCGTGATGAATATCTTAAGGGATGGAGTCTAGAAGCAGGAGCAATGGTTCTTTCAAATAAAGGACTTGTTTGTATAGATGAATTAGAAAAAATGGATCCTCAAGATAGAAGTGCCATGCATGAGGCTCTTGAACAGCAGACTGTAACAATTTCTAAAGCAAATGTTCAGGCAAATTTAAGGGCTGAAACATCTGTTCTTGCTGCAGCAAATCCTAAATTTGGTAGATTTGACCCTTATCAAGCAATAGCACAACAAATTGAACTTCCTCCAACTCTTATTAATAGATTTGATATTATTTTCACAATGAGAGATATTCCTGACAAGGAAAAAGACGAGAGAATTGCTTCTCATGTTTTACAAGAACATAAAGAAGAAGGTGAAGATATGTTAATTGAAAGAGACTTATTTAGGAAATATTCTGCTTATGCTAAACAAAAAATTCATCCTCTATTAAGTGAAGAAGCATCAAAAGAATTAAAAAAGTTTTATGTTAATTTAAGAAATCGCCCTGTTTCTTCTGAAGCTGCATTAAGGCCTATTCCAATTTCTGCAAGACAACTTGGAGCTTTGATAAGAATGGCAGAAGCTTCAGCAAAGATTAGGTTAAGTGAAAGTGTGGATAAACAAGATGCTCAGATAGCTATTGAATTAATGAAATATTATTTAATGCAAGTAGGATATGATTATGAAAGCAAAAGTTTTGATATTGATAGAATTTCTTCAAGAGTAACTTCAAGTCAAAGAGGAAAAATAATGAGTGTAAGAGAAACAATAACAGAACTTGAAGGTCGTTTAGGAAAACTTATTCCAGTTGAAGAAATTGAAAAAGAACTTGAAGGTAAAATGACAAAAGATGAAATTGAGCAAGCAATAACTAAGTTGAATTCTTCAGGAGATATTTTTAAACCTCGTAGAGGTTATGTTCAAAAGATGTGATTATTTGATTGACGTCTAAGACTATTCTCCTTTGCCTAATAATCTTTCTTTTTTAGATTTAATAAATTTATTAATGTATTTGAATTTTATTTGGATTATTAACACCAAGATATTCTTTACATATTAAACCTATTCTGCAAATCTTTACATTTATATT
>CAYWQI010000047.1:3338-5936 GCA_964460535.1 Candidatus Woesearchaeota archaeon | reverse complement strand
ATTATCTGTTGTTGTAACAAACCAGCACTTATCTATGAGAGATTTTGCATTTTCAAATTCTTGTTTTTTGTTTCTTTTTGAATAAAAAATCTTCAAGAGTTTAAATCCTAACATTTTAAGAAACTTTAAATTTCCTACTCTGAATTTTGTTATAAAATTGTTCGTAAAATTAGGAGCTTTTCTTCCAGGTATGCCTTTAAATTTTTTATTTAATAAAAATACTTGTTCATCATTTATTTGTTGTTTATACCATTTCTTGAAAGAAATTTGTTTCATTGTTTCTTTGTTTTCATTTAATCTTGCAATATCGTGGTTATATTGTGAAACTCTTCTTTCTGCAGGATTTCTTATGAAGAGTATATATCTTGGTTCCCTGTTTGGAAAATGTTTATGAACTCCGTAATATGTTTCGTGCCCGGTTATAATAAAGATTTTTTGTTTTTGTTTTTCTGAGAGTTTAGAAGCACTCCTAGAAGAACAGATTTTCTCTTCACCTATTTTCTTTCTTAAATTAGCAACAAAACTTGTTCCACCATTCTTGGGTAAATGTAAAAAGATGTATATTGGCTTTTTGTTTTCTTTTTTCTGGTGTTTCATAAAATAAGAGATAAAAAATTGTTTATAATTGTTTTTGTTTTTTTACTTAATATAATATTAAAAATATTTTATTAATAATCTTAAATTTCTGAGATATGAGATTGTTGGTTTTGTTAAATATTATTTTCTAATGCTTGCAAGCAGAGATAACTTCATTATTATTGTCAATAACAAGCCATTTACAAAATGTTGTTAATATTGTATCTTATAACACTAACTACAAAAATAAAACCAAATATCTTCCCTGAAAAAAATTAATTCTAAAAATTTTCAGAGTTTAAACAAAACAAGATGAATAAATATTTTCTAATAATAATGGATTTAAAGGCACATATATCCAAAAGAACTTCAGAAGATATTAATTAAAATTTCTTATTATTTATTACCTCTGTAAAACAGGAAATCATTGAGTAAAACTCTAAGTGTTGCCAATTGCTTAATAGCAACAAGAAGATTATTCTTAAAAACTCAAAGTTTCTTGTTTTTAATTATGTTTTTTAACTTGTTTGTGAATATTGCTTTGAAAACTTTTATGTCTGTTTTTTCAAATCCTTTTAAGAAATACAATGTTGAAAAATAAATCAAGATTCCGATTACAATTTCAATAATTCCAAAAATCCAGTTCATATCAACTATTTTAGGAAAAGAAACTAAAAACAAAGCCATAACTGCAGAAGCTATTAGTGGTTTAAAAAATTCTTTAAATCTAGTATTTAATTTTTCTATTTTATTGGTTTTTACAATCAGTGCTATTAAGTAAAATCCTCTGGATAAAACTGTTGCAAGTGCTGCTCCGAGAATTGCATATTCTTGTCCAAACTGAAGAAGATATTTAATTAAAATATAATTTAAAGCAATATTGATAATTAGAGATGTGGATACGAGTTTTGCAAGTAATTTAGGTTTTTCTTTTGCTTCAAATAAACTAGAATAAAATGCTATTAAAGGATTTATTAAAATCATTAAAGAAAGAGCATAAAGAGGAATACTTGCAGTAAGATACTCTTTTCCATAAATAGCTAAAATAAAATATCTTGAAACAAGTATTAATCCAAAAACTCCTGGAATTGCTAATAAAACAATATACTTGAATGCCTTGTGAAAGCCTCTTTGAAGTCTTTTTTTATGAATCTGTGTGAATACAGGTAATAAAACACCTCCAAAACCTAAAAGAGCAGCAGCAGAAGTAACAAGACTTAAAGCTGCTTGATAAAAACCAAGATATTCAGAAGAAACAAATCTTCCTAGCATTAGTTTATCTATTGAACCAAAAAAAGTTAAAGAAACACTTACAATACTTACAAACCCAAGATAACTTAAAATTCTTTTTTGATTTATTTTTTCTTTTTTAGATTTCTTATTAAATAAAATTTTTTTATCTATTATTAAAAAAGCAATTAAACAAGTTATTAAAAATCCAATTCCAAGAGAAACAAAAATTCCTGAAACAACATGTCCTGGAGAAATTAATAAAACAGCAATTAAAACAAAGATTATCCGAGATGTTTGAGAAACAAATTGTAAGATTGTTATTGCTCTAAAATCTTTTAAAGCTGAAAAAAGAGATTTGAAAAATCCAAACAAAACTTCCATTAATAAATAAAAACATGCAAAAAGCAAGGGAAAGTAAACCTCTGGTTTTTGAAAAATAACATTTGAGATAAATTTATTAAAAATTATAATCAAGAATATAATAAAAAAAGATAAAATTATTCTAAATTTAAAAAGATATTTTATGTATCTTGTTGCTTTTGGCTTATTTTTTTTTCCTAGTTCTTCAGAAACATATCTAGTAAGAGTTGTTGAAATCCCTAGGTTTGTAAAAGTTAAAGCAATTGCTATTATAGATAAAACTAAAGAATAAATACCAAAGAGTTCAGGAAGTAAAAACCTTGCTAGGATAACTGTTAAAATTAAACCTCCAATTCTTGAGATAATTGTAGAAAACATATTATAAAAAGAATTTTTTGCTGTTTCTTGTGTTAATGTTTGTTTTTTCAA
>CAYWQI010000047.1:0-3238 GCA_964460535.1 Candidatus Woesearchaeota archaeon | reverse complement strand
TTTATTGATTCTGCTTTTCCTCTCCTACAAGTTTAAGTTTTTTAGACTTTAAAAAATCACTTATTAAAGATATTTTAGAAATTCTATTTTTAGTTAGTATTAAATAAATAATATCTGAAATTATATGAAACAAAAAACCAATTAAAACATATAAAAAATATTCTGAAACAAAAATTAATAATCCTAAAACAACAAGAATTTCAATTCCATGTAAAAAGTAAATTCCTGTGTAAAATTCTTTTCT
The DNA here is from genome assembly GCA_964460535.1 of Candidatus Woesearchaeota archaeon. Classification (GTDB taxonomy): domain Archaea; phylum Nanobdellota; class Nanobdellia; order Pacearchaeales; family GW2011-AR1; genus CAZHMB01. Next base: position 2,994 of record CAYWQI010000047.1, on the reverse strand, counting down.
TTTTTTAGAAGAATAATTTAATAAAATATCTCTATTTTTAAAAAACCATTTAACTGCTCTTTTTAAAGAAAAGTCTTTTTTCTTGCAAGCATAATAAATATAATGGTCTACATCAATTAAAAAACTTGAAAAAAAGATAATTAAAAATCCTAAAACTTCTATTTGTGGAAAAAGTAAGAAAATAACATAAGAAAAAATTGCTCCTAAAAATATATGTTTATATGGAAGCATTTTGATTTAAGAGTATTTTAAAGTTTTTTCTTTTAAATGTATTTATTTTAAATTAATAATCTAAGTCAGCCTTATTAAGTTTTCTAATTATTTTTATTTTCTAATAATAGAAATTTTAATTAAACTTGTTAATAGATTATAAATTTTATCTCAAGGCACAAATATGAAATTTTTTATTGTTAATCTCAATTTTGTTCAGGGATTATATTTATTACTAATCTTATTCCTCTATTTTTCTTATTATGTCTGTAAATGCTGGTCTTGTTATTAAAACTCCAATAGTTATTCCTAGAATTGCTGTTATTGCAAATCCTTTTAATAATCCTGCTCCTGCTCTTAATAAAGGTAGAAGTGCAACAAGAGCTGTAAAATAAGCTCCTAAAATAATTCTAAATGCTCTTTTTATTTTTTGTTTTACACTTAAAGATTTTTCTGAATGTGTTTCATCTAAAACTATTATTTGGCTGTCTATTCCTGTACCTATTGTTGCTAAAATACCTGCAATTGCTGGTAAATCAAAATTAACATTAAATAAAGAAGATATTCCTAAAATTATTATTATTTCAGAAACACTTGTTAATAATAAAGCAAGAACAGATTTTATGTTTCTATATCTTATGAAGACTACAAGAGAAATTGCAAACAAAGCAGAAATTCCTGCTAAAAGTATACTATTTATAAATTCTTTTCCTAATGTAGGAGAGATTGTATCAAGTTTGACTATTTCTAGTTTATATGGAAGACTTCCTGTTTTTAATATTGTTTGAAGATGTTTCATCTGTTGTTCTGTGTTTTCAATAGCTTGGTTTCTTGTTTCTCCTTGTCCAGAACCAGATATTGAAATTTGTGTTGTTACTTGTCCTTTAAGTCCTTCACTAATTAAAAGACTGTCAAGTAAATTTCCATCAACATAAAGATCTAATTTTTTTTCTAAATAATTTCCTTGTTGTGTTCTATTAACTTTTAATTTAGAAGTTATTTCTGCATGTCTTTCAGCAGCATTTTGAGATAAATAAACTGCAAATTGAAAATTGCAATAATGTGTTCCTTCCTTATTTTGATCACATTCTCTTATTCCAGATTGTTGTCCACTTGTGCTAACAGAAGATATTCCTTTATCTTTTCCTCCTTCAAAAACTGTTGAATTTCCTATTTTAGCTTTAAATTCTCCTTGAGTTGAAATTAAATTTTCAAGGTCTTCTGGAGTTGTTCCTGCTATTTCAACAAGCATAAAATTTTCTCCTGATAAATCAGAAACAGGAGCAATTGTCATGTCTGTTATTCCATAAACATTTAATCTATTTGACATTACATCTACTAAATCATTTATTTCTTCTGAAGATAAAGATTGGTTTTTTGCTTTTACTAAAGCACGAGAACCTCCAGATAAATCTAAACCAGTTTTTATATTTGATTTTGAAATTTCAGAAACAAGAATGTTTGGTGCTTGAGAAGAAAAATAAATAATCTCTTTTCCAGAATCTAAAACAAAAATTGTTTTAACTGGTTGTTGTGAAGGATAAATAGAAGTTATTTTTTCAGAATATTCTTGTATTGAATTTATTTCTTGATTATTGATTGAAATAATTGTTTGGCCTTGTTTAAATCCTTGTTCTATTGCTGTTGAATTGCTATCTATGGATTTAATCTCAACTCCTTGTTGTAAGAATTTTGGAGGTAATCCAAAAATAGAAATAAAAGAGAGTATTAGAAAGATAATTAAAATCCAAATCTTCCAAGTTAATTTAAAATTTATTTTTGCCATTTTATTTTTCCTTTATTTTTAAATTCCATTTAAGTAATGAAGCATTTGTTATCCAGGTATTTAGTAAATCAAATCCTAATCCAATTAATAAAATTGTGAATATCTTACTTAAAATAGCTGAAAAACTTGAAACAATTATGAAAGCAAATCCTATTGCCAGAATTGAAGTTAAAGTCATTGTTGTTCCTGTTTTAAAGGCATTGAAAATTCTCTTGTTAATACTATCTTCTTTTCTTTTTAACATATGAGTTGTTAATAAGATATCTGTATCAACTGAATAACCAATAATCATTAAAAAAGCAACAATTCCTGCTGTTGATAATTCAATTCCTAGAATATTTATTAATCCAAGAGTCATTAAAATATCTGCAAAAGCAGAAAGAATCACAGCAAGACTAGGAACAAGTTTTCTAAATAAAATAAATACAATAAATCCCATAAAAATAAAAGCCATTGCAATTGCTATTAAAAGTTGTTTGTAAAAACTCTGACTTAGACTACTTCCAGTAAATTCAAAACTTGAATTTTCTTCTGTTAATTCTTGATTAAAATATTCTTCTAAAACTTGTTTTGTTTCTTCAGGAGATGTTTTAGTTTCAATAATTACTGCTTTTTGTTCTCTTGTTACAAGATCTGAAATTGTTCTTGTGTTTAAGTCTTCAAGTTTTTCTGAAAGTTGTTGTTCAATCTTAAAAATATCTGCATCTAGATAAATTGTTGCTGTTGTTCCTCCAGTTAAAGAAATATCTTTTTGAAAAAATTCTCCTGTTTGAGAATAAGATATCCCTAATTGAATAAAAACAAGAATTAAAATTATTGCAGGTATTAATAATAAAACCTTGTAATACTTGTCATGAAAATTTCCTAGCCTTTTTTTTAAATTATCTTTCATAAAAAATTAGAGATTTAAGGGTTTTTTAATGTTTTGGGATTAAAAAAAGACCTGTAGTATCCGAAAATTAGTTCGCCTAACTAATTCTCGTTTAGATATGACTAAA
>CAYWQI010000046.1:0-5984 GCA_964460535.1 Candidatus Woesearchaeota archaeon | reverse complement strand
TGGGCCATTTCCATGAGAAAATAAATTATATCAATCTTATCTTCATCTTTTTTTGTCATTCCTTCTGTTTTAACTAACAATCTTTGTTCAAGATTTTTTAAGGTTTGTTCATTAAGCTCTTCAATTAATATTTTCATATCTGAATCAAATCCATAACCTGCTCTTTCTATTCTTATAGCATAATCTGCAATATGTTCTGTTAATTCATTAATTTCACAAGTTTTAACTAAACAAATAAAATAATTTTTAATAAATCTATCAAAGTTTTTATCAACTTGCCAAAGTAAATCTTCATAACCAAGGTCTACATTGTCTATTCCAATGGAAGAATCTATTAAGAACAGAATAAGTTTTTCATAGCATATTTTACATTCTTCATATTCTTTATTATTAAACTTTTTCTCTAGTAACTTAAAATATTGTTTTATTATTTTTAATCCAAGACTACCTTGTTTACGATCCCAATTAAAAAACCCTTTACGTGCCTCTTCAATAAACCTATCAATATCTTTTTCCAAGTTTTCTTCAGTTAATTTATAATTGTACTTTACAGTTTTTGTTACTTTCATTTTATATCTTTATATTGAGTATTTTATATTTTTAATTATTTCCCTTCTAAACTCTTTATTCCATAATGTCATATTTATCATAAAAGTATGGAACTTATAAAATAAATCTCTATCAAATCTTTTTTTAACATATTCTATCACTAAACTCTTTCACTTCCGCCAGAAATATGCTTGTTTTTTTCCAGATAATTTAGGAAACCCCTCTAGATTCTCTTATTTTAATTCTTGTAATTTTTTTATTACTTCAACTGGGTTCAATACCTCTGGAGCTCTGCTCCGTCTTGGTGGGGTGCCAGTTGAAGGTTTAAAAATACCCTGATGCTCTGCATCGGTGGGATTTTTATTTATCTAAAATTCTTTTAAACTTCTTTTTGTCAAGATTATTTTTTATTTCTTTTAGTTTTTTTTCTAATTTTACAACAATCTTTTTTATATATTCGGAATCATCAATCTTATATTCTTCTCCCTCCTGATTAACAAACATCACTTGTCTGTAATGGATACAAGAATAAATTTCTCCCCCCTCAAAATCAAGATTTAATTCTTCAATTCCTCTCCCTCCAACACCAAATTCCTCTATCTCCCCAAGATCTGTTTTTAAAATTATTTCCTTCATTAGCCCATGCAATTTTTGTTTTAATTCGTAATTTTCCCTATATTTTTTTTGATTCATTTTATTCGTACTTGGATAAGCAACATTTTTTCATTATTTTTATTTGATCATTGTTTAATTTTTTTAATCTTTAGTTATTCTTTTCCATTGTTATCATCAAAATCATACAATTCTGTATTTAAGTCAATATCTTTATCCCAATCTGATCTATAGTTTTTAAGAATTTTATTAACATCTTCCATACTTTCTACTTCTTTATAAAGATTCTTAAACAAATCCAAGGTTCTTTTTGGATTTTTAGATATAAATTCCTTGAGGACAAATGATGGAACAAACTTATCTGTTTCAACCACTATGTTATATATAAACCCATGATAATCCGGAATTTCCTTGTAATTTCCTTCAAAAAGTTTTTTTAAATAATCATAAAAAGGAACTATCAACATTCCATTATTTTCTCTAAAAAGAAGTCCGAATCTAGCCATGTCTTCTGAAAAAATTTCTTCAAATTTAGATTTACTCAATTCAACTTTTTTTCTGCCTTTCTCTTTCCAAAGTTGCTCTGGAGTCTTACCCTTACCTGGGACAATCCACTCTTTGTTTCTCCATTCGAAGAAATCATCAACTTTTTTATTTAATTCAGAGATATTATCACAAATAACTTCTTCAGATCCAAAATACTCTCTAAAGCTTCTTGCTGTCTCTTTTTGTACTTCCAGCTTTCTATCCTTGTCTTTTATTTCTTTTGGACCCATTTCTTCCCCATTTTCATGTTTTTAATTTTTCTTTTAATTTTTTATATTCTTTCAAATAAAGTTCAATTGTTGGTTTTATATTTTTATTTAAATCATATTCTCTTAGTGTTTGATAGTATTCTTGACTATTTTTTAATTCAATGTTTATTGGAGGTAATTTGTGTTTTATTAGAATATTATTGAGCAAAATTCTCCCAACTCTTCCATTCCCATCTGCAAATGGATGGATATTTTCAAATTGGTTATGAACTACTGCTCCAAGAATAATTGCAGGATACTTTGATTTATTTTTATTATACCAATCAATCAACTCATTTAGCAAAAAGTTTATTCTGTTTTGTGAAGCTCCTTCATGAACAATCCTTCCTGACTTGTCTTGGACAACAACTTCTTCCCCCTTTTTCCTAAATTTTCCTGCAAAAGATTTAGAATTTTTAAAAACTATCTTATGGATTTCCTTTATTAAATTAATTGTTAAATGTTCATTGGTTTGTCTTATATATCTAATTGCTTCTTCAACACCATAAGCTTCTGCAATATCCTCTTTTGATTTGTCTGGCCATTTGTCTTCTTCTAAAATATCTTTTACTTCTTTTTGATTTAATTTACTTCCTTCTATTGCATTTGTATTATATGTAAATATTTCAGAAAACAACTTCCAATTCTTTTCAGATAAATGAGATATTTTCAAGGGAATTTCTTTTTCAAGTTTTATTATTTCTTTAATTTCTTTATCATTTAATTCAAATTTTAAAGGATCTTTAATTATCTTGTATTTATGGATTTCTTCTAAAATTAGTTTTTCTGCGATTTTCCTTCTTTCTTCAAGTTTTTCTTCACTTAAATCAGTTCCAAGATATTTTCTGAATTTATGTACCTTAGAACCTTCTCTATAAGAATGAGATAGATAATACTTTATCTTTTTACCTTTTTTTCTTTTTTCAATATGCATACTAATATAATGGGTGACTACATATTTAAACTTTTTGGTTTTAGGTGTCTACATTTCGAATTTTTTGTAGTCACCTGGTTTTTTAATAATCTTTTAAATTATTCATCAAATTCTTTTTCGCAATTTTTACATTTTTCACTCATTTTCATCCTTCAAAACATCTCCTTTTTTATCATCTATCCAAACCCCATTTATTTTAGTTTTATCTTCCTATAAATCATTATTTTCTTTACTCAACATATCTTTAATCTCTTTATCACTCATCTTAGATAATTTTTCTTTTGCTTCCTTTATTTCTTCTTCAATTGAATATTCTGCTAAATCATAACCTGCAATAAAACAAACAAAACAAGCTTCCTTTTTACTCATTTCTTTTAGCCGAGACTTCATTTTCGGCCAGATTTCCCTATTAAAAGAATCTTTCATATACTCTAACTCTTTTTCACTTAAATTTTCATTTTCTTCATTCATTTTTTTCTCCTAAATCCAATCGAAAAATTTTATACATTCTCATTATTTATATTAAGCAGACTAGACCCTGTAAAAGACTTATGAATGTAAGGTATCCAGCATGTATGCGTGTAATTGGTTGGGAAAATCCACCACCTGCTTATTTTCTATTTTATTCAACAATCTTAAAATTTGTTCTGCCATATTGTGTTTAATAATACGTCCTTTTTATAGTTTATTATCTTAATTTATTTCACCAAACCCTTCCATTTTCTTTATTCATATACTCTTCCAAAACATCTTCAAAATGTTCTCTCCAGCAAGAAACATGGAAGCATCTAAATTCAAGAATTCTGTTTCCAAGTTTGACAATAAACATGACGTATTTTTCTTTAGAAGAATTTTCATTAATGGGTTTTAGACATCTGTTGCAGGTTTTTTGTTTCATTTTTTGTTTATGAGGGTTATATTATTTAGGTCTCTAAAATATATAAATGTTTCGGTCTCTAAAGATTTAAAAATAATAAATTCCTATAAAGAGTATGAAAATATTAAAAGAAAAGTCTAGAGAATACAATGGAAAACCATACTATAAATACAAAGTTAATATCCCAGAAAAAGAACTAAAAAAAGCCAACATAAAAGAAGGTGATGAATTGTATGTTTCTGAAAGTAATAGTAAGAAAGGTGAGATTTTGTTGAGGAAGAAAGCAAAAACCTTAAAATGATTGATTTACTAGAAAAAACATGAATAAAAAGCAATTAACAGAAGCAGATGTAAGGACAAAATTTATTTTACCTGCAATTGAAAAAGCAGGATGGAATAGAGAGAAACAAATTCGTGAAGAGAAATATTTTACAGATGGTCGTATTTATGTTTATGGAGAGTCTACAAAAAGAGGAATTCCTAAAAAAGCAGATTATATTCTTTATTATAAAAACAATATTCCTATTGCGGTTGTAGAGGCAAAAGATAATAAGCATTCTGTAGGAGCAGGATTACAACAAGCCCAAGATTATGCAGAAATATTGGATATTCCTTTTGCACTTAGTTCTAATGGAGACGGATTTGTGATGCAAGATTTAGAAACAGGTGAAAACAAGGAATTATCTTTAAATGATTTTCCAACTCCAGAAGAACTCTGGAAAAAATACAAAGAATACAAGGGAATTAATGAAAAAATTGAAGATTTAGTTACTGCAGATTATTATTTTGAAAAAGATTGGAAACATCCAAGATATTATCAGAGGATTGCAATTAATAGAACTATTGAAGCGATTGCAAAAGGAAAAAATAGAATCCTTTTAGTTATGGCAACAGGTACTGGAAAGACTTATACTGCATTTCAGGTTATTTGGCGTTTAAGAGAAAAATGGAGGCCAAAAGGAAAAACACCTAGAGTTCTTTATCTTGCTGATAGAAATGTTTTAGTTGATGATCCAATGAATAAAGATTTGAAACCTCTAAAAAATAAAGGAGTTTTAACAAAAGTTAAAAAAAGAAAAGCAGATAAATCCTATGAAGTTTATATGGCTCTTTACCAAGGAATATCTGGAAATGAAGAAGCTAGAAATATTTACAAACAATTTTCTAAAGATTTTTTCGATTTAATTATTGTTGACGAGTGCCATAGAGGAAGTGCAAAGGCAAATTCAGCTTGGAGAGAAGTTTTGAGCCATTTTTCAGATGCAGTACAAATAGGAATGACTGCTACACCTAAAGAAACAACAGAAACTTCAAACATTGATTATTTTGGAAAACCAGTCTATACTTATTCATTAAAACAAGGAATTGACGATGGTTTTCTTGCTCCTTATAGAGTTATTAAAGTTGCAATTGATAAAGATGTTCATGGTTATAGACCTAAAAAAGAAGAAAAAGATAAATATGGAGAAGTAATTCCTGATGAAGTTTATACTAATAGGGAATTTGATAGAACATTAGTAATAGATGAAAGAACAAAAGTTGTTGCAAAAAAAATTTCTGAGTTTTTGAAAAAGACTAATCCCATGGACAAAACAATTGTATTTTGTGTAGATATTGAACATGCAGAAAGGATGACCCGAGCATTAATTAATGAAAATAAAGAAATGTATAAGAAAAACAAAAAATATGTAATGAGAATTACTGGAGATAACAAAATAGGAAAAATGCAATTAGATAATTTTATGGATCCATCTAAAAAATATCCTGTTATAGCAACAACTTCAAAATTAATGACTACTGGAGTTGATGCTCAAACAACAAAATTAATTGTTCTTGATGCTTCAATCCAATCCATGACAGAATTTAAACAAATTATTGGTCGAGGAACAAGAATTAATGAAGAATATAATAAAAGACACTTTACAATAATGGATTTTAGAAATGTAACTAATAAATTTGCAGACCCTGATTTTGATGGAGACCCTGTTCAAGTTTATAATGTGGAGGGGGATGGAGAAATTAATAAGGATGAATTAAAAGAAAAAGAGATCAAAGAAATTGAAAAAAAACCAGATATTAATATAGATGACATAGAAGAGAAAAAAAGAAAATTTTATGTTAAAGATGCGAGTGCTAAAGTATTAAATCAATCAGAACAATATCTTGATGCTTCTGGAAAACTTATAACAGAAAAACTTATTGATTACACTAAAAAATC
>CAYWQI010000045.1:0-6258 GCA_964460535.1 Candidatus Woesearchaeota archaeon | reverse complement strand
ACAAAAGAAGCAAACAACTATTCTAAAAAGATGATGATTAAAAATATGAATAAACTTTTATCATGGAAAGAAAAAAAAGAACCTGGGGCAACGCAAATGCTTCAGATATTATGGACCAATTATGAAGGGCAAGTTCTTTTAGGGGAAAATAACATTAAGTTATAAAAACAAAAAGAGTTCAAATAAAAAATAATCTTAATTATAAATTATTGAGATTTCTTTTTCATTCTTTCCTCATTCTTCCTTATCCTTTTTTTATCTTTTTCCTTTTCAATTATTATCTTGCCGTTCCTTACTTTAACTTCAACATCTTCACCATAATCCAGACCTGCTTCTTTTAGGACCATTGGAGGAATATTTACAACACATTTATAATAATTTTTATTCTTGTGTTTTCTTAGGAATCTTTTTTGTAATTTCATAGTTTTTATTATTGTTTAGATTATATAAATCTTTAGGCACCACAAAGTTTAAATATGTGAGGCACCTAAATATATTAATGGATAAAAAATTATTTGATATTGATAAAAGTGATTTAAGATTAATCATGATGTGTGCATTTAGATATAGTCTAGGAAGAATGACTTATATGCCTTGGACAATTACAGAACTGATAAAGAAAAATTCATTTTTATTTAATTCTAGAGATTGGAAACAATTTATTAAAGAAATAAAAGAACATGAGAAATTTTCAAATCTTGGAATGGATTGTGATATAAAAACATGGGAAAATTTTGTTAAATTTTGTAAGGAACAAAATAATGAAAAATAAAAAAAATTATCTTAAATTAAGGTTTTTAGGAATAGGATGGAAGAGTAAGCTGATTTTCAAGAAAGCAACAGCATATATCTCGATAAATAAGCTTGTTGTTGAAGGCTGTAATTTGAAAAAAGGTGAAAAATTAAAAAGTTATATTGCTGAAGATTCTTCTGGAAGAAAAATTGTTATTACTTATCTTAATGGAAAAAATACTAACAAAAACATTTAAATACTATTATCACTATAATGATAGTATGAATATAGATATAATAAACCCTCATGTGATGAAGATTTTAATAAGTGCAAGAGATAAAGATAGCATAAGCTCTATCTCTTCCAGAATAGGTTTATCTTATGGTTGGACACATAAATGGGTAAAAAAGTTAGTTTCTGAAGGAATATTCAAAGAGAAATGGAGAGGATTGGAATTACAAAAGAATAATACTACTTATAAGAGCATATTAGAATTTATTAAAAATAATTTTAATAATGCCCAGTTTTATTATTCAGTTTTAAATTTATTTGGAATTGATTATTGTTTAACAAAAACAGATGCAGTTTATTTTTGGACAGAAGGAAGATATAATATTGCAAGATATAGAGATTACTATCCTGTTTTTGTTAAAATTAATAAAAAAGATTATAATTTATTTTTAAATTATTGCAAAAAATTAGGTTTAAATATTAATAAGAAAAAAGGTATTTTTTATTCTCCAAAAATTATAGATATCAAAAACAAAAATATCAAATGTTCAGAAAAAGAAGAATTAAGAGTTGAAACCTTAAAAGATACTATTAGATTTATGAAAGATAATATATATAATTTTCAACCTGCATTAGAAATGATCCAAGAAAAATACGGAAAAAAATTAAATATAAATTATTCAGAAGCAAATTTTTATGGAAAGTCTAGTAAACAAGGAAAATAAGATATTTGAGACTTTGGAAAAGTTAAAAGAAAATAGTTTAAAGTTTATCGTAGTAGGAGGATATGCTGTTTCTTCTTACAAACATAGATTTTCAATAGATGCAGATATTGTTATTAAAAAAGAGGATTTCAAAATATTTGAAAAGTTCTTATTAAAAGAAGGGTTTAAGGAAACACAAAATAAAGAACTAGAGAATATTTACAGTTCTGAATTTAAAAGATTCAAAAGTGGCGATGTCACAATTGATTTGATGATTGGGGCTTTAGCATCTAGGCAAACAAATGCTTCTTTTAGTTATGAATTCTTAAAAAAACACTCCTCAACAAGAAAAATTATTGGTATTGAAAAGGAAACCTCAGCACTTATCCCAAGAAAAGAAATTTTAATTATAACTAAGATACATTCTGCCAGACTAACTGATTTTAGAGATGTGGCAGCATTGGCAAAAAATTCAAACCTGGAAATTATAAAAAAATTTCTTTTTAGAGGAAACATTTCTATTATAAAAGAGAACTTGTCAAAACTAAACCAGACAATTAATCAAAAGAATTTTATAGACTCTTTTAAGGGAGTTTTTATTGAAAAAAGATTTGATGTAGATTTAGCTAAAGTTAAAGAGATCTCTTTATTAAGAGAAGAGTAGTTCTTTTTGTTAAGTTTTTATTCCCACAAAAACTCCCACACAAGATATATAAGAAATATTGTTTTATTCTTTTTATGTCAGAAAGTCAATCAAGATATAGTATAGTAGAAAGATTAACTAGGAAAAAATTAGAAATTATGAATTCTAAATCAAAAATTAATTCAAATTTAAAATTTAAAAAACAAGAGGTAGAGTCTTTAAAAAAAGATCTAGAAAATTGGAACAAGGATATTCAAGAAGATATTAAAAGAGAAAAAAGAAAAAAAGAATTAGAAATAGAAAAAGTTATGCAAGATTTTGAAAATTTCCAGGAACAAAAATCTGAAAAAGAAAAAGTATATGATGAACAGATAAAAGCAATAGAAAAAGCACTTCATTCAATTGAAGAAATTTCTAAAATGTCTCCAACTGTTCAAAATTAAATGATCTAATTAAAAACCACACTGCCTGTAAAAAGAAAAATATGCCATGTGCTTCAACAGGCTGATGAAACAAAAAATAAACCAATGCCATGTGCTGGTTCCTTTGCAGGAGATATTTCCTGCAAGGTATTTCTCTTAAAATCAGAATAATAAAAACAAGTACAAAAAATGAAATCAAAAACCTGTAACAGATGTCTAAAACCAATAAATGAGAATAAAAACAAAGAAAAATACGTGATGTTTATTGTTAAACTTGGAAACAGAATTCTTGAATTTAGATGTTTTCATGTTTTATGTTAGAAAAAACATTTTGAAGATGTTTTGGAAGAGTATTTGAAAGGTGGGAGTAGGAGAGTATGGTGAAAGGGGTTTGGTAAGAGAATTTAACAATAGATTAAAAAACTCTATAAACTTGATATTCTTAATTTTTTAATAAAAAATGAAAACATTAATAATAACAGATATGCATGGTGAAGATCCTTCGGGACTTGTTGAAAAAGAAGAAAAAGTTTCAGGAATTAATAAAGCAGTTTTTTTAGGAGATTATGATACTCCTGATATTTTGAGAAATTTGAGAAATCTTAAAATAAAGAAAAAATTTATTATAGGAAATCATGATTTGCATTATGTTTATGGATTAGGAATAATTGGGTCAACAATGAAATATTCTTGGGAGGAATATGCAAGTTTATGGAATAGAAATCCAAAAGAAAAAGATTTTATTGAAAAAGCAATTATTAAAACAAGAAGAAATTCAGGATTAATACTAGAAGACAAATTAGAATCTGGAGAAAAAATTGTATATTGTCATGGAGGAATTGTTGATTCTGGAAGTCCTGATAGTGATGCACCAGGTTATGTCTGGCAGAGAATGTATTCTAAAGAAAATGCTTTAATGAATTTTTTGAGAATGCGAGAGAAAGATTATTGGACAATATTTAGAGGACATGACCATAGTTCTTTTGTAATAGATTTTAAAGAAAAATTAAAAAAAATAGAAAAGTGTTTTAAAAATAAAATAACTCTTGCTAAAAATAACTTACACATAGTAAATGTAGGTGCTTTTTTTAATGGAGATTATGCATTATTTGATGAAGATGCGAGAATTCTGAAATTTAAAAACACAGGATATGGATATAGACTAAGAGGAATTTAAATAAAAAAATTAAGAATAAAGAATGTTGCTGTTATTAAAAAAGATATAGAGTTTGTTCTTATTGGAAATTGAATTTTAATGGTTTTTTGAGAGAGTATGGGAAGGATAGTAGTGGAAAAGTTTGGTGAATAAACCCAAAAAAATAAAATCAATCACTATTCTGATATATCAATAACATCTTTTTTCCGATAAACTTGTTTAAACTCCTTCCATATTTATCTTCTTTATCTTTCCATCCTTTAAAGATAATCCATTCATAAGCTTCTTGCATAATCATCCTAAAAATATCCTTTTCATTTATATGTTTAAAAGTTATATCTTCATAATCAAAGGGCATATTATCTCCTGGAGAAAAGAAAACATAATCATCTTTTGTTTCAGATATAAAATATCTCTTTTTAAGAGGTATAAAAATTCCTTCTTGCTGGATTTGATTACAGCAAATACCATCACACTGGTGCTCCCAAACAACTCCTGTTTTCATAGGAATAATTAATCCAAAATCATGTGGATCTGTTCTTACCTTTATCATACTTTTTACAAGTTAGAATTATTTATATTCTTTAGTTTTAATTTATTAGTTAAATCAAAATCTTCTAGGAGAAAACCTCTAAATATTCCATAAAACCTATAAACTTTAAAGTATTTATTTTAATAATAAAATGACAAATGTTTTTTTTACAGCAGACACTCATTTTGGTCATGAAAATATAATTAAATATTGTAAAAGGCCTTTTAAAAACGTGCAAGAGATGGACAATAAGATTATATTTAATTGGAACAAGAAGGTTAAACCTGGGGATAAAGTTTATTTTGCAGGGGATTTTTGTTTTAAACATTCTAAAAAAGATTCAAAAAGTTTTAGATATTGGTTATCCCAATTAAATGGAGAAGTAATATTCTTTAAAGGAAATCATGATTCTAAGAATTCTTTAAACACAAAACTTGTTTCAGGAATAATAAAAATTGATGGAGAAGAAGTTTTTATTTGTCATTGTCCTAAAGATTATAGTAAAGCTCAGAAAATTAATTTAGTTGGACATGTTCATGAAAAGTGGAAGATTAAAAAAATTGGAGAAAATATACTTGTGAATATTGGAGTGGACCAATGGAATTTTACTCCTATTAGATGGGAAGAAATAAGTACAGAAATAAAAAAATTCTATTCCAATTTTATCCAGAACAACCAATAAAGAACACAATTTATAAACTTTGTTGAATTTAAAAAATTGAGATGGGAAAAACAAAAAAACAATTACGTGAAGAAAAAGGTTTGAATAAAGCCAAAAAACAAAAAAAGAAATTTCCTGAAATAGTTGAAGAACTAATTAAAGCTTCTGATGTTATTATTGAGATATTAGATGCAAGATTTTTAGATGAAATGAGAAATGAATTTCTTGAAAAAAGAATTATTAATTCTCAAAAAGGATTAATTATTGTTGCTAATAAAGCAGATTTATCTAAAAATAGAAAATTTCCAAAAGAGATCTTGCCAATTTCTTGTAAATATAGAAAAGGAATAAAAAAATTAAGACAAAGAATCAAGATTGAATCTAATAAAATAAAAAAATTAGATAATTCAAAAGAAAGAATAAATATTGGAATTATAGGATATCCTAATACTGGTAAAAGTTCAATTATTAATATTTTAACTGGAAAAGCTTCTGCAGGCACAGGTTCAGATGCTGGTTTTACAAAAGGTATTCAAAAAATAAAATTAACTTCAGAAATTCTTTTAATTGATAGTCCGGGTGTAATTCCTTCTGAGAATTATTCTTTTAATTCTAAAGATACTAATTTACAAATTAAATTAGGAGCAAGAACACAAGGAAAAGTTAGAGACCCTGAATTATTTGTTCATGAATTATTAAAAGATTATAGTGAAGAATTAAGTACATATTATGGAATCAAGGAGGAAAAAGATGCAGAGATATTTTTAGAAAACTTGGGCAAGAAAAAAAACTTTTTAATAAAAGGTGGAAATGCAGACATGAATAAAACTGCAAGACTTGTTTTAGATGATTGGCAAAAAGGAAGAATTAAAATTTAATCTAATATTTAATCTAGTTATTTTTAAAATATAATTCTGTAAAATAATTCTATAATGTGTTTTTTCACCCTACATCTAGTAATCCTAATTACAAAAATAAAACAAATACCCTCTCAAGATTTAAAAGGAAAAATTAATAGTAAAAAATTTCAAATCTTAAACATAGATGTTATAGAAATATCCTCTAATAAAGAATTTAAAGGCACAATTATCCAAAAGAACTTCTGAAGTATTAATTAAATCAAGGCTATAATAAATTATTAAGAAGAATATATCTTGGTTAATAGTTAAGTCACTC
>CAYWQI010000044.1:0-6312 GCA_964460535.1 Candidatus Woesearchaeota archaeon | reverse complement strand
TTTAGAAATAAAATATTTTGAAGAATTGCATAAGCCTCCTGTTAAAACAATTATATCCGGGTCAAGAGTGTTTGCTATATTAACAATTCCAAAAGACAAAAGTTTTCCATATTCTTCATAAACTTTCAGAGCTTTGTTATTTTTATTTTTAGCAAGTTCTTGTAATTTATAGCAATCTATTTTTTTCAAACCTTGTTTTTTTGCAATAAAAATCAAACCTCTTGAAGAAACATAATTCTCTAAACAACCCTTATTACCACAAGAACAAGGTTTGCCATTTATATCAATAGTTGAATGTCCAAATTCAGAAGCTTTTCCTTTTCCTTTGTAAAGTTTTCCATTAATCATTAAACCACATCCAACTCCTGTTCCAAGAGTTAAACAAACAAGATTTTTTACACTCCTTGATTTAGAATTTTTAAAAGATTTAAGAAATTCATAAGCTCCTATTGTAGCACAATTAGCATCATTTTCCAAAACAAGTTTTTTGCAATGTTTTTTTAATTTTCCTAATTCAAGATTTTTTATTTTTGGAAGATTTGGAAATGAAACCAAAAGCAATTTTTCAGAATCTACATTTCCTGGAAATGCTATTGAAATTCCATCAAACTTTGTTCCTATATTGTATTTAATCTTAAATTTTTCTATTTTGTTTTCTAAAAAATCCAGAATTTTTTTATTCTTAATTGTTTTATTTTTTTCTTTTTTTACTAATTTCTTTCCCTTGAAAAATGCAACTCTTGTATATGTTCCACCAATATCAAAAACAAGATAATTTTTTTGTTTTGAATCTTTATTTAATTTCATTTTTAATTATATTAATAATCTTGTTTATACTAAATTTTTTTAATTTGATTTTTATATATTTCATTTAATTCATTATTTTATTTATTTCAAACTTTTTTATCTAATTTAAATAATCTCTCTTTGAATTCTATTTTATAACTATGTCCTGCTCTTTTGTCATAAAAACTAAGAACTTCTAATTTTTTATTACCAGTATTTACAATTCTATGAGCAGCATCTCCTGGAATTTCATAAATCTTGTTTTTCTTTAAATTTTTGATTATTGTTTTATTATTCTTATTAGAATTCCTTTGTAATATTAATTTTCCTTTTCCCTGAATTAAAATGTATTTTTCAGGAATTTTCTTCTTATGTTCATGTCCTTTTGTCATATAATATTCTTTTCCAATACATCCTGAATTCAAAACTGTTAAACCAACTCTTAAATTTCTTGCGGTTTTAATCCTGGAACTTCCAATATAAACTCTATAAATCACAGGATTTTTCTTTTTCAGAATTTTTTTAACTTCTTTTTGGTCATGATACCTTGTTCTCATATCTTTCAATGTTCTAACAACTTTTTCATCATAATTCTTTCTTAATTGATTAGCAATCTTTTTATATTCTTTTTTCATTTTTTCCCTATTCAATCATGTCTTTTCCACATTTCTTTTTCTTTAATATTCAATTTTTTCATTAATTCTAAAATAATAGAATCTAAAAAAATTAAAACAGATTGTTCAAACAAACTTCTTAATGGTTGCTTACTATTTTTAGCTTTAATTTCAATAACTAAATCAGATTTTTCAGCAATTTCTGAATCCTTGTTTAAAGTTATGCAAGCAACCTTTCCTTTTTTTATCCTCTTAATAATTTTTAATACATCCCTGGTTTTTCCACTTCCTGAAATAACAATTGTTAGATCTTTATTAGTTGTTTTTCCTGGTTTTTTACCAAGCCTTCCTACATCTAAACCCAAATGAACAAGTCTTTGAGAAAACATCTTTGCAACATGCCAACTTCTTCCATGTCCAATTAAATTCACTTCTCTTGCTTTAGAAATTTCATTAACCAATTTCTGAGTTTTTCTTTCACTAATTCCTTTAAGAGAATTTTTTATTTCTTTTAAAATTAAATTTTTATTTTTCATTTTTAATTTTCAATGATTTCTTTTAATTTCCTTGCTATTTCTTCTGGATTTTGTGATTTTGTTATAGCTCCTCCAACAATAATAATTTCAGGAAAATATTTTTTTACTTCTTTTAAATTCTCTAAATTTATCCCACCTGCAACTGCAAGTTTTGGTTTTTTTTGTTTTTTCTTATTTTTATTTTGATTTTTATTTTTCAAAATCTCAGAAACTTTTTTCAAATCTTCAAGAGGTCTTTTTCCTTTGTTCTGCATGTCAATTCCAGTATGAACACAAATGTAATCCGGAACATTCTCTAATTTTAATAACTCTCTTGTTTTTTTTTCCACATCTTTTATATTAATTAAATCAACAAGCACCTTTTTGTTATATTTTCTTGCAGCTTTAATTGATTGCTTTATTGTTTCAATATTTGAACTTGCACAAACTGTTGTTACATCTACTCCAGAATTAAAAGCTATTTCACTCTCAAGAAAACCAGTGTCCATGGTTTTTAAATCCAAAAGAATGAATTTTTTGAATTTTTTGAATTTTTTAACAATTCTTAAACCATTGGATTTAACTAATGGTGTTCCAATTTCAATAATATCAATATAATTCTGAATTTTCTTGCAAATATTTAAAGCTTTTTTTGCATCAATCACATCCAAGGCAATTTGTAATTTTATTTTTTTCTTTTTTTTCATTTTTAATAATTTATTTTTTGAAATTTTTATTTTCAATTTGATTTATTTTATTGATTCTTCTTTTATGTCTTTTTTCATTTTCAAATTTTGTTTCTAAAAATAATTCTACTGCTTTTCTTGCTTTTTGTTCATTAACAAATCCTGCTCCTATAGACAAAACATTTGAGTTGTTATGTTGTCTCATTAATCTTATGCTTTTTGAAAGATTTAAACTTCCACAATAAACACATGCCCTAACTCCTGGAAATTTATTTGCTACAATTGCTTCTCCTTGCCCAGAATAACCTAAAACAATTCCTACAGAATTTTTATTTAAAGAAACAGCCTTCCCTACTTTTTTTATATAATCTGGATAATCATCTTTTTTATTAAATTTCTTAGGTCCCTTGTCCTCAACAATAAATCCTTTTTTATTTAACTCTTTTTTTAATTTTTCTTTTAATTCAAAACCCCCATGGTCACTTGCAAGATAAATATCTTTATTACTCTTTTTTTTCTTTTTGTCTTTTTTACTCATTTTGTTTTTAATTTATTTTCATTTATTCTTTTCATATTGATTATTTATCTCATTTAATTTTCATTTTATAACTCCTGACAATGTTTCAGAACAATCTATTTTTCCTTTTTTAGAAGAAATGCTATTGCTAGCAATCACTTTTCCATGTCTAGTTAATTCCTTAAGAGAATTTTCAGAAAACAAGCCATGTATTGCAATAAAATAAATTTTTTTAGAATCAACCAACCTGGAAGCTTCTATTAATGTTTTTCCAGTTGAGATAATATCATCAAGAATAATCACTTTTTTTCCTGAAATTCTTTTTCCTTTAACACTAACTTTTCTTGAACTATGTCTTTTTTTATTAAGAATTGTATATTCAACACCTAATTCTTTAGCAAGAGGTTTTGCCCATTGCTCACTTTCTGAATCAGGTCCAACAACAATACAATCTTTTCCAATATTCTTTAAAACATATCTTGAAATTTCTTTTGAAAGACTAATTCTTTTTGCATTAGGAAAAAAATCCCTAAACTTTTTATACCTATGTAAATGAGGTTCTAGAACATAAACTTTTTCAAAAACCTTAAACAACTCTGACATAATCCTTGCATTAACTGATTCATCTTTTTCAAATCTTTTATCTTCTCTTAAATAAGCTAAATAAGGAGCAATAAGAAAAACTTTTCTTGCTTTAAGTTCTTTGCAAGTATGCACAGCAAACAACACTTCAACTAATTTGTCATTAATATCTCCTTTTTTATTTTCAAAAAAACTCTGAACCAAATAAACATTTTTTCCTTTTACATTTTTTCCAAGTCTTAATTTTATTTCAGTATCTGGAAATCTCTCTAAAATACTCTCAGAATATTCTGAACCAGATTTTTTAGCAATATTTTTTCCAAGATGTTTTCCACCTGAACACGCAATTACTAAATTTTTATTTCCTCTTTTTTTCATTTTATGTTTATACTCTTAATATTTTGAATTATAAAAAACTATTTATTTAAGATTTTACAATTTTATTAATTCTTTTTTATTGATAAACCCATAATAAACCAGCCCCTCGATAATTCCTGAAACATAATTTCCATTTAATTTTTTTCTTTTTAAACTTCCTTTTTCCTTGAAAAAAAACTTGTTTCCCCTAGCAATATATATCTTTTTAGAATTTTTCTTTTTATTTTTTTTAATTTGTTTTTTAACATAATTCCTAGAATTTTTAACAAGAATTGACTTATATCTTGAATTTAAAAAAGAAATATCATTTCCACTATCTCCACAACAAACCACTTCTTTTTCAGGAATTTTTGATTTGTTAACCAAATACTCAACCGCATGAAACTTTGTAGCTTTTTTAGGAACAATATCAAGCAAACCACGAGGACAAGGATAATCCACACTATAAATAATTCTTACATTCTTGCATATCTTAAAAATTTCTTTTTCAATTTTCTTTATTAAAATCTCTACCTCTTTTTCATTAAAATCTTCATTTATATAATAGCTTAACTTAAAATTATCTTGTTTAGAATTTTCCTGGAGCTTTAATCCTTTAAATTTCTTAAGAGATTGTTTAAATTTTTTAATATTCCAATTTTTTGTGTTTTTCTTTATTTTTTTAATCCACTCTTTGTCTTCTATGAACTTCTTATTTTTAAATTCATAAATTCTTGTTCCAACATTAACTATTACATTGTCAGGATAAGGAGCATTAAACTTCCTTGTTGCTTGTTTAATCAAGAAAAGATTTCTTCCAGTAACATAAACAATTTTGATGTTTTTTTTATTTGCAATTTTTTTGAATAAATAAAGACTTCCATCATATCCTTGTTTTCCATTTGGTAACAATGTCCTGTCTAAATCTGTAGCCAAAAGCATTTTATTAAGACTCTCTAAAAATTTTTTTATTTTTAATAACTGAAAGATACGCAATAATATAACCTGAAGCACTAAATCCCATCTCTTTAATTCCTCTTGGCTTGTATTGATTACTATCAAAATATTCATGAAATTCATAATTATCTTTTTTTAAATTTTTAGAAAATTCTTCAAGTAACTCTCTTGCCTTTTTTTTCTCTCCTTGTTTAACAAGAGAAAAAATAAAAAAACCCTGAACAAGTGGCCATAATCCCCCATTATGATAAAATCCTGGCTTATTTCTAAACTCAAACAATGAATTTGTCTTTAAAATGTCAAATAAAAACTGGTTTTTACTAGTTATAGGAGGCCAAAAAGCAGGAATTATTTTTATTTTTTGCTTATTCAAAACACTTAACATATTTTTTAGAATTTGTTCTTTTTCTTTAACTGAGCCAAGATTCATTAATAAAAACAAGGAATTAGCAAAAGAATCTAAATTTTCTGAACATCCATCAGAAGAAAAATAAGACAAAGCATATTTTTTATTAAATTCTTTAATTAATTTTAAATATAAATTTTTATTATAAACCTGTTTGTTATTGATTTTAGATTTTAAAGGAAAAAAATTAATTTCAATTGATTTTCTTAAAAAAGAAATTTTTTTCTTAATTTCCTTGGACTTGGATATTTTATTTAATTTCTTAAAAATAAATTCTGATTCTTTTAGTGCTTGTAGATATAAGATTTCATCAAATAAAACATACCCATGAGTTACATATTCATCAGCCCAATCTCCTCCAGTTGGAATATATAATAAACCTTTGTCATTTAATTCTAAACAATCCAGATACTCAAGAGCTTTTTTCAAAGAATCCTTAAATTCTCTTAAAAATTTTTTATCTTTAGTGTATTTGAAATATTGTCCAATTCCAATAACATACCAAAGAGTTGAATCTATTTTTCCAACAAGAGTTCCATAACTTACATTTCCAGAAACAACACCAACATTACTTGGAATTCTTCCTGTTTTTTTATCTTGATATTTTTTTAAAGTTTTAAGATTTTCTTTAAAAACAGAGACAAGTTCTTTATCATCAGACATTAAACTAGCCAAACCAATTACAACTCCATCCCTAGACCAAATTCTTTTGTAATTTGTTTTATTGTTATTTGAAGCAAGAAAACCACTATTAGTTGAATTTTTTCTGAGTAATTCTAAAGCTTTTTTATAACTTAAATCAATCTCTTTTTTCATATAAGAATATAAAAAAGAAGATATAAAAAAGTTTGCAATTTTAGTATCTAGTAACACTTGGATTTCCACTTAATAA
>CAYWQI010000043.1:0-6352 GCA_964460535.1 Candidatus Woesearchaeota archaeon | reverse complement strand
AATGACAGATAAAAAAACTAATAAAGAAAAGCGAATAAATAACCGGATACTACAGGATTAAAAAAAGACAGCTTGGAAGTTTCACGCCTTTTTGAGGCACTATTCTTCCAACACATGAAGCTTAACTTCTGAGTTCGGAATGAGATCAGGTGTGACCAACATGCTATGGCCGTCTCGATTTTCTAACAAAGATTAGGTTTATAAAGTTTTTTATTTATTTTTTTATACGCGGATGTGCCGGAGTGGTCAAACGGGGCGCCCTCAAGAGGCGTTAGCTTATGCTTACCTAGGTTCGAATCCTGGCATCCGCATAAAATATCTTTTTTATTGTAATAATCTTTTTTATTGTGATAATCCTTAAATACTCTATTTTTCTTAATTGTCTATGAAAAAAAGAACCAAGGCCTTGTTATTTCAATTACCTGGAGCAGTAATTTTAATATTATCTTTTATTATAAGTTTTTATATTAAATTGCTCACAGATGTTCCTTTGACTTGGGAAACTCCAATTCTGCTTGGAATTGTATTGGCAATGTATTTTTATGGAAGAAAATTAGAAAAGGATGCTATTTTTGAAAAATATGGTTAAGAAAAAAGAATTCTAAATGTTTTTATATTAAAGTTTTTATTGTTTTATATGCTCTCGTGGCACAATCTGGATAGTGCAACACCCTCCTAAGGTGTAGGTTGCAGGTTCAAATCCTGCCGAGAGCGTTTATTTTTTAATAAAACAATAAACTTTAAAACCCTGAAAAATCTTTTATTTTCAAGCGTGGATAGTTCAGTGGTTAGAATCTCTGGCTTCCAACCAGATGACCTGGGTTCGAATCCCAGTCCGCGCATTTTTTAAATCTCTTTTTATTAAAAGATTCATGAAAAAGAAATTGACAAAAACTCGGGCTATTGAAGAAATTAATGAATTTTTTAAAAATATTAAAAACAAAAGTCCAAAAGAAATTAAAAAGATTAAAAGATTAGCTATGTCTTATAATATTCCTTTAAAAGAAAAAAGAAAAATCTTTTGTAAAAATTGTTTAAATCCTTATTCTGGAAAAGAAAAAATAAGAATTAAAAACAAAATAAAAAATATTGAATGCAAGAATTGTGGTTATATCTCGAGATGGAAATTAAAATGAAAATTGGAAATATTTATTTTACTGGCAACAAAAAAACAAATAAAATTGCTCTAACATTTGATGATGGTCCCTCAAAAGAAACTAAACAAGTTTTAGATATTTTAAAAAAAGAAAGAGTGAAAGCCACTTTTTTTGTTGTTGGAAAAAATATTAAAAAAATGAAAATATAATAAAAAGAATTGTTAAAGAAGGTTCTGAAATTGGAAATCATACCTACTCTCACAGCAGGACATTGTTTAAGAAGAAAACACAAATTCAAGAAGATATTCTTAAATGTGATAATGAATTAAAAAAATTCAAAATAAAAACAAAATTTTTTCGTCCTCCTTATTTTTGGTTTGGAATAAATACTTATCTTGTTTGTAAAAAATTGAATAAGAAAATTGTTGAAGCAGATATTATCTCTGGAGACTGAAAAAATATTTCTCAAAGAAAAATAATAAAAAAAATATTAAATAAATCTAAAAAGGGCTCTATAATAAATCTTCATGACTATCTTGAAAATATTGGAAATAATAAAAAAATTCTAATGATTATTGAGAACATTATACTTAAACTAAAAAAGAAGGGCTTTAAATTTATTACTCTATCAGAACTCTTAAACTGAAAGAAATAATCAATTCTTTTTGAATTGTGCTACTAATTGAATCAAGTCTTCTTGACCTAAAAATGCAGCTCTGCAACACATTCTTTTTAAACCAAGTTCATCTAAAACTTTTCCTGGAGTTTCACCTTCTGCGATTCTCTTAGAATATTCTTCCCAAAACTGTCCTATGGGCTTTCCACATCCAAAACATCTAACTGGTATTATCATATAAATAAATTAAAGAAAGAGTTTTTAAACCTTATTGTTTGATTCTGAGAATGTTTATAATCTTTTTTTCTTTTTGGTTTTTCTTTTTTTCCAAAACCACCTTCCAATAAAAATAATAACAAGAACTAGAAATAACCAAAACCAAATAGATACTCCTGAGGATTTTCCATTTGACTTAAAATATTCTGGATTAAAATAAACTTGTTTTTCAAGACTTCTACGTTCATTTATTTCATCTGTATAATAAATATCTAGTTTAAGATTGCCTTTTTTAGGAATTGCAGTAAAATCAAAAGTTGTTTCTTCATTTGAATCAAGACTTCCTACAATTCTTCTAGGAGAAGATTTTAATTGTATATTTTCTTGTTCTGGAATTTCTATTGTTAAGGATTCTATATCATGTTCTCCTATATTCAAAATTTCAAAAGTTAATTCATTATCTGAAGAATCATAATCTTTTACTGAAATTTCAAAATCAACTCTTACATCTTCAATTGAAATATTAAATCTTTCAGAAACATAAAAATCTTTTCCTGCATTTCCAGAAGAATATCTTACTTGTATTTCATTTTCTCCTTCTAAAGCATCTGGGTCAATTCTCAGTTTATACGGGATGTTCCATGTTTTCTCAGAATTCTGCACAAAAGTATCTCCAAAAATTTCTTTTTTTGCATTTTCTGGATTATCTAATGAAAAAGGATATTCTGGAATAATTTCAAATCTCGCACCATTACAGACTGAATTTTCAATACCAGATAATTGAAATAAAACTTCAACATAATTTCCAGGTATTGCTGGGTCCGGGTCTTGATTTATCAAAGAAGCATCAAGATTACAATTACTTATTGCAAAAACCATTGAAACATTTACTAAAACTAGTAAAATTGCAATTAAAAACACCAATTCTTTTTTATTCATAAGATTAAGCTGTTAAAAGAATTTATAAATGTTGTTGCATAATGAATTTTATGAAAAAATCAAAAAAAAGGGGGATAATTAAGCTTGAAAATGTTCATAAGCATTATAGAATGGGTGATGAAATTGTCAAAGCTGTTAATGGTATTGATATTGAGATAAATCAAGGAGATTTTGTGGCTATTATGGGTCCAAGTGGAAGTGGTAAATCAACAACAATGAATCTTATTGGAAGTTTAGATACTCCTACTTCAGGTAAAATTTTTCTTGATAATAAAAACATTGCAGAATTATCTGAATCTGATTTAGCACAAATTAGAGGTAAAAAAATTGGATTTATTTTCCAACAATTTAATTTAATTCCAAATTTAACAGCAAAAGAGAATATTATGATGCCTATGTTGTTTCAAGATTTTGCTCAAGAACAAAGAGAAAAAAGAGCTGAAGAACTTTTGAAAATGGTTGATATTGCTGATAGAAAAGACCACTATCCAAATCAACTTTCAGGAGGGCAACAACAAAGAGTTGCTATAGCTCGTTCATTAAGTAATAATCCTGAAGTTATTCTAGCTGATGAACCAACAGGAAATCTTGATACTAAAACAGGAGAAAATGTTCTAACATTTCTAAATAAACTTCATAGAAAAGGAAAAACAATTATAATGGTTACACATGACCCTAAACTTGCTAAAGAACACTCTGAAAAAGTTTATTGGTTGGTTGATGGAAAGATTAAAAAAATTACTAAAGAAAAAAGAAAGAGGATATAATTTATGATTAATTATCTTAAATTTGGAATAAAAAATTTAAAAAGAAGAGGTCTTAGAAGTTGGCTTACTTTACTGGGAATTGTTATTGGAATAACTTCTGTTGTTGCACTTATTTCTCTTGGAAGTGGTCTTCAAGAAGCTGTGAATTCTCAATTTGGAGTTTCTTCGACTCAAATAATTACTATTCAAGCTGGAGGTTTGACAGGCTATGGTCCTCCTGGAACAGGAATAGATGTTCCTTTAACTACAGATGATTCTAAGGCTATAGAAAAAATTTCAGGAGTTGAATATGCTATTCCTAGAAATATTCGACAAATAAAAACAACTTATAATGATATAACTCGCTTTGTTTATTCTGGTTCTATGCCTGAAGATAATTTTGACCAAGTTTATGAAACTCTTGATTTAGAAATAGAAAAAGGAAGAAAATTAAAAGAGAGTGATTCAAAAAAAGTTTTATTGGGATATAACTTTATGAATAAGGATAAAAATGGTTTTGAAAAAGAAATCTCTCCAGGAAAAAAAATAGAAATTCAAGGAAAAAGTTTTGAAGTTATTGGAATAGTTAAAAAACAAGGTAGTTTTATCTTAGATAATGTTTTATATTTAAATGAAGATGAAATGGAGAATCTTCTTGAATATGGAAATGAAGTAGATCTTATTGCAGTTAAAGTTAGAAATAAAGAAGATATTCCTAGAGTTAAAGAAAAAATTGAAAAATTAATGAGAGATAGAAGGGATGTAAAAAAAGGGCAAGAGGATTTTTCAATTGAAACTCCTGAAGCAACTCTTGAAACTGTAAATGAGGTTTTGTCTGGAGTTAAAATTTTTATTGTTATTATTGCTTCTATTTCCTTGATTGTGGGAGCTGTTGGAATTGCAAATACTATGACTACAAGTGTTTTAGAAAGAACAAAAGAAATTGGAATTTTAAAATCAGTTGGTGCGAGAAATGAAAATATCTTTTTTCAATTTTTAGTTGAATCTGGTCTTCTTGGATTAATTGGAGGTATTTTTGGAACATTGTTTGGTTTAACAATAGGATATTTTGGTATTTATGGAATAAATAATTTTATTGGAAGTGAAATAAATTTAAATCTTGATTGGATTTTTATTTTATCTATCTTATCCTTAAGTTTCTTGATTGGAAGCATCTCTGGAATTATTCCAGCCTTGCAAGCTGCTAAAAAAAATCCTGTGGAGGCTATTCGGAGATGATATCCAAAGAAATAATGCATTACAGTCTTAGAAACTTATGGCATAATAAAGGAAGAAGTTCTCTTACAATTCTCTCTATATTTATTGGTATTGTGACAATATTTATTTTTGTGAGTTTTGGTTGGGGTTTATATGATTATATTGAAGAAGTCACTGCTAGTGGAACTGCAGACAAAATAATTATCCAACAAAAAGGAATTGCTACTCCTGGTTTGGATGATAGTTTTTATTTTACAGAATCTGATTTAAGGTCTGTTGAAAAAACCACTGGAATTTATGAAGTTTCTGGAGTTGGTTTTAAACCTGCTAAGATTACTCAAGGAAAAGAAATAAAATATGTTTTTTTAATTGCTTATAATCCTAAAGAACCTTTGATCATGGATATTTTTGGAGTGAATATTGACAGAGGAAGAAACTTGAGGCCTGGAGATGGAAGAAAAGTTGTTTTAGGAAGCAATTATCTTTTAGAGGATAAAATTTTTTCAAGAAATTATGAATTAAATGATGAGATTAAAATTCAAGAGAATAAATTAAAGGTTATTGGTTTTTTTGAAACTATTGGAAATCCTCAAGATGATTCAAATATTTATGTAACTCTTGATTATAAAAAAGAAATATACAATGAAGATGAAATAACTTATGATTGGATTATTGCAAGTGTGGATACTTCAAATATTGAAAACATAATTTCAAATGTAGAAGACTCTGTTAGAAATTCAAGAGATTTGAAAGAGGGTGAAGAGGATTTCTTTGTTCAAAGTTATCAAGAAATGATTGATACTTATTCAAATATTTTAGATATAATTATTGGGTTTGTTATATTGATTGCATTAATCTCTGTTTTAGTATCAGCAATAAATACTGCAAACACTATGATAACGAGTGTTTTGGAAAGAATTCAGGAGATTGGAATTATTAAATCAATTGGGGCAAGAAATTCAGAAATTTTTAAACTCTTTTTATTTGAATCTTCTGTTCTAGGATTTATTGCAGGTTTTTTAGGAATTGTGTTTGGATTTATTTTAACATTCATTGGAGGGAAAATTTTACAAAATTTTGGATGGAGTTTCTTGCAGCCTCATTATTCAATTTATCTTTTTATTGGATGTATACTCTTTGCTATTATAACAGGAGCAATTTCAGGTGTTGTTCCTGCTGTGAATGCAAGTAAGACAAATCCTGTTGAAGCTTTGCGATATGAATAAAGTATACAAATATTTAAAAACTATTTTTATCTAAAATCTCTAGTTTTAAAAAGAGGAAATTTATAAAATGTCAAAATGCTTAGGGTGTAATAAGGAACTTGGTTCTGAAAGAGTAATTGATCTCTGTGATAGATGTGGAATTAGCATGTATGGTAAAAAAACATTTAACACAATTGTGGATAACTTAAAAGATGCTCAAATTAAAGGAGATTTATTAGAGCAAGGAGAAATTTCAGAAAATTTGCAAGAAAAACCTACAAATGATGAATTTGGAATGTATTCTTAATTAAAATT
>CAYWQI010000042.1:0-6534 GCA_964460535.1 Candidatus Woesearchaeota archaeon | reverse complement strand
CCACCAGCTCTTACTTTACTTGGAATTCCTGAAGTTAATTTTTGCAGAACTTCAACCAGCTTTCCTCTTAATATCCCTATAGTTGCTTCTTTTCTATCCATTACTAGTAAACCATAAAGTTCTTCAACTTCAAGCATTTCTTCAAGAGGTTCTAAAACAAATTCCTTGTCACATCTGTAGGTTCTCATTTTAAGAGGTTTTGGAGGTTGAATTGCCCAAAGTTCTATGTCAGTATTACCTTCATCTTTAGAAACATTACCACAATAAAGAGCAAGACCATTTTCAGGTGTTTTTTTCATTTCTTTTAATTCCCGAACTATTTTTTCAAGAGCTTCAATAACATTTTTTCTTGTTGATGTTGATTTGATATTCTTTGCAGTAGATTTTTCAGCTTCAAGTTGTTTTTGAACAGTATTTATATCAGTATCAGCTGGAACCAAAACTGAGATAAGTTCTGTATGACTTCCTCTGATTGATTTAAGCTGTTCTACAACTTCTTTAAGTTCTTTTTTTGTTAATATCATTTTATTAAAAGTAGAAGATATTTTGAGTTTATAAAAGTTAGGAGATATAATTTAAGTTAAAGAAACTCCACATTAAATTTTCCAGACTTGATTTCTCTGCTGTTTGTTACATTTTTCAAATCTTGTAGAACATCTTCTAATCTTTGGTAATTTTCTTTGTTTAATGTTAAAATGATTTCTGAATTCATTGCCTTGCTGTTGTTTGTTTTTTCTTGACGTATTTTACTTAAAGTATCTTTAAAAATTTCCCATAAATTGTCTTTTTGTTCATCTTTAGATATTGGTTTTGATTCTGGCCATTGGGAGAGATGAATTGATTTTTCTTTTTCTGCTTTTTCCTTGAAATAGGTTTGGTAAATTTCTTCTGTTATAAAAGGCATAATTGGTGCAAGCATTTTTATAATTGCAAGAAGTGAATTATAGAGAGTGTATTGTGCAGAAATTTTTTCATTACTTCCTTTTTTTCCTTGGTATATTCTTTTTTTAACAATTTCAAGATAATTATCACAAAAGTCATTCCAAAAAAATTGTTCAACTTCTGATTTAACTTTGCTGTATTCATATTTTTCAAAGCTTTCTGTTGCTGATTTTATTAAGAAATTTATTTTTTTCAAGAATATTTCATCTAGAAGTTGTAATGTTTTTGGTCTTGCTTGTTTTTCTGGATTGTAATCTTCTAGATTCATAAAAACAAATCTTGAAGCATTTTGAAGTTTTGTTATAAATTTCTTTCCTGCTACTAGGTCTTGTTCATGATAATCTAAATCACCTCCAAGTTTTGAACTACTTGCCCAGAATCTTAAAGCATCTGCTCCGTGATTGTTCATGACTTCAATAGGATTTACAACATTTCCTTTTGATTTTGACATTTTTTCTCCTCCTAAAGAAACAATTCCTGAAACTATGATATCTTTCCAAGGAAGCTTTTTTTCATGAAGCCAGGATTTAACAATAGTGTAAAAAGCCCAAGTTCTTATTATATCATGTGCATTTGGTCTTAATAAAAAAGGAATTTTTGCTTTGTTTTTTGCTTGTGGAAGTTTATAAGCTATTTGTGGAGTTAAAGAAGATGTTGCCCAAGTATCAAGAACACGAGATTCAGGAATTGCTTTTTGTTTACATCTTGAACATTGTTTTTCTATTTTCAGAGGATCTACTGGAAGTTCATTTTTTTCAGGAAGAATAATTTCATTGCAATTAGAACAAGTCCAAACAGGAATAGGAACTCCAAAATGTCTGTTTCTTGAAATATTCCAATCCCATTCTAATCCTTTAACCCAGTTTTCATATCTTTTTCTCATGTAATCTGGATACCAATTAATCTTTCTTCCAAGTTCAATCCACTTTTCCTTATTATTTAAAATTTTAATAAACCATTGTTCTGTTGGAATAAATTCTATTTCATTTCCACATTTGTCATGACAATTAACTACATGAGAAATTTGTTTTTGTTCTATTATTAGGTTTTCTTTTTTCAAGTCTTCAAGTATTTCTTTTCTAGCTTTTTTTATTTTTAGATTTTGATAATTTTTAGATAATTCATTTAATTTTCCTTCAGGAGTTAAAACTATCCTTGGAGAAAGTTTGTGACGGTTTATTGCTTCAACATCGTATTTATCTCCATAAGAACAAACCATTAAAATTCCAGTACCTTTATCTATTTCTGCTGATTTGTCTTCTAGAATTGGAACTTCATAATCAAACAAAGGAATAATGGCCTTTTTTCCTATAAATTTTTTATATCTTTTATCTTCAGGATTTATAAAAACAGCAACACATGCTGGAAGTAATTCAGGACGAGTTGTAGCTATTGGTAAAATATCTTCTGACTCTGAAATCTTAAATTTTAATGTAGAAAATAAACTTGTAGACTCTTTATCTTCAAGTTCTGCTTGTGCAATGCTTGTTTGACATTCTGAACACCAGATAGTTGGAAATTCTTTTTTATAAATATCTCCTTGTTTATAGAGGTTAATAAAAGATTCTTGAGAAACTTTTTGACTATGATTGTCTATTGTTGAATAATAAATGTCATAATCTGAGGAAATTCCTAAATCTTTAAAATCTTGTATACATCCAGGAGTTTCTTTTTTTAAAGTTTCTTGACAAATTTTTATGAATTCTGTTCTTCCCATTTTCCTACTTTTTATTTTATTGATTTTTTCAATAAATCTCTCTGTAGGCAAACCATTGTCATCTGTTCCAAAAGGATAAAAGATGTTCTTTCCTTTCATTCTCATGTATCTTATTATAAAATCTTGTTGAGAATAAGAAAAAGCATGTCCAATATGCATTCTTCCTGAAATATAAGGTGGAGGAGTATCAATAGAATAAATTGTTTTTTTTGAATTTGGATTAAATTTGTAAATTTCTTCTTTTTCCCAATATTCTTTCCATTTTTTTTCTATTTCATTAAAGTTTGTTTTGTTTTTTCCCATACAAGAAAAATTCAAGTAGTATATAAAAACCTTTTTGTCTTTATTAAGAAAAAGTTTTAGTAAGCTTTTAAAAATTCTGATAATGTAATTGATAATTCTAAATATAAAGGGTAATTCTGATTATAAAAATAAACCAAACACATTTCCTGAAGAAAGATTAATAGTAAAAACTTTTAGGACTTAAATCTAATACTTTGTAGAAATATCTCTCAATAAAAGAAATAAAAAAATTCAAAAACACAGATATCCAAGAAAACCCCTGAGATATTAATTAAAATCTCTTATTATCCCTTGCCTCTGTGAAAAAGAAAATTATTAAGTAGAACCTCAAGTGTTACCAATTACTTGATAACTAAACATTTAAAAATATTGTTTTTTTTGAATATGTAATTTAAAATGGCAGACAATCAAGTAAACATGCCTTCAGGATTTGGAGGATTGACAAGATACAATGAAGAATACTCTAGTATTTTTATGATGAAACCTTCATATGTAATTGTATTTGTAATTTTAATAATTGCTTTTAGAGTTTTATTGGGGGTTTTATTATGATACCAGGAATGGGAGGATTAAATCCTAAGAAAATGCAAGCAATGATGAAGCAAATGGGAATTTCTCAAGAAGAAATTTCTTCAGAGAGAGTTATTATTGAAAAATCTGATGGAAATAAAATTATAATTTCAAATCCAAGTGTTATGAAAATAAAAATGCAAGGACAAGAAAATTTTCAGATTTCAGGAGATATTTCTGAAGAAGCTGGTGAAGTTTCTGTAAGTGAAGAGGATATCCAGACTATTGTTGAAAAAACAAATGTAAGTGAGGATATTGCTAGAGAAAAATTAGAAGAAACTAAAGATCTTGCTGAAGCAATATTGCAGTTAAGTGAGAATGAAGAATAATTTCTGGAATAATAAATGTTTAAAATAAGATAATTTTTTATTTATATTCTTTAGTATACATAATTATTTTAAATGCAATTTCCTTTAATTTTTATGGAGAAGTTTGTAGAAAATTTAGTAGAAGCAGAAAAACATGTTTCTTTTGCAGGACATTTGATTTATGTTACTCTTCCTGTTGTAAATGAAAACAAGATTATTTTAAAAGCACTTAGTGAATTAAAACAAGGAATTCTTAAAGCAATCAATTCTTTATTACAATATGAATATGTTTTCAAGAGAATAAATTTATCCAAAGACCCGAGAATTAATTTTGATATATTTAGAAATAAGTGTGCTCCAAGATACCAAATTACTCCTGAAGAAGTTAATCAAATAAAAGACTTGCTGAGTTTGGCTAGAAGTCATGAAAAAAGTGCCATAGAATTTAAAAGAGGAGGCAAGATTATAATTCTTTCTGACGATATGAGGCCAACAGAAATAAATGTTGAAATGATTAAAAAATTTATTGAAATATCTAATAGTCTTTTATTAAAAATAAAGCAAAACATGAAAGGTGATTAAGAAATGATAACTGGCAATCTTAATTACAAATATAAAACTAAATATTTTTTCTAAAGAAAAATTAATAGTAAAAACTTTCAGGAATTAAACATAACAAGTTGCAGAAATATTCTTAAATAGCAAAAAATATCAAGGCACAGATATTCAAGAAAATTTCAAAAAATATTAATTAAAATTTCTTTTTACTTATAAAGTCTAGAAAGAAAAAAATGTCTCTGGTAACACTAAATATCTTTCTTTAAAGAAAGATTAATAATAAAAACTTTCAGAGTTTAAATATAGCAATTTGCAGAGATATTTTTCAAGAGTAAAAAAATATCAAGGCACAATTATTCAAAAGAACTTCAGAAGATATTAATTAAAATTTTTTATTATTTATGACCTTTTAATTTAACAGAATCAGCAATAAAAAAATATAAAAACCCCTAATTCGTTAATTATTTCATGCAAAAATTGTTATTTGTTAAATTATTATCAGAAAGAAATTAATGTTCTAAAATGGAAGAGATTATACAAGAAAAAATAAGTGCAGATCATCTGTTGTATGTTAGTCTTAAGTATACTAAGACTTGTGATGTTATACAGAATCTTATAATTAGGTGGAGAAGAATGATTGAAATATCTATTGAACATATTCTTGAGAAAGCAAAAAAGAAAAAAAAGATTTCTGAAATTCCTGATAATCCTATACAAAAAATTGATTTAGTAAAGAAATTATTTAGAAAAGATAAAAATTTTCAGGAAGTTATTGAGATGCAAATGTTTTTTAGAAAAATAGAAACTTTAAGAAAAACTAGAATTGGAGAATTTAGAAAAAATGTTTGTCTTAAGGTTTTATTTAAAGGAGAAGAAGTTGATATTGATTTAGAAAAATTAAAAGAGTATTCTGAAAAGTTAGAAAAGTTTATAAGTACTACAAAACAGTTTCTTCTAAGTAAATAAGTCTTTATTTAATATGGTAAAAGTAATTGTAATAACTTCAGGTAAGGGAGGTGTTGGTAAAACAACAACTGCAGTAAATTTAGGAGCTGCATTGCATGGTTTTGGAAAAGATGTGGTTTTAATAGATGGAAACTTAACAACTCCTAATGTTGGGTTACATTTGGGAAGTCCGGAAGTTCCTGTAAGTTTAAATCATGTTTTAATGAAAAATGCAGATATTTATGAGGCTATTTATGAACATGAATCTGGATTAAAAATAATTCCTTCTTCTCTTTCAATCAAAGATTTAAAAAAATTAGATTTGAAAAAAATGAAATCTCTTAAAAAAGATTTAAATGATTTATCTGAATTTGTTATTATTGATAGTTCAGCTGGTTTAGGTGAGGAGGCAATGTCTGCAATTGATTTAGCTGATGAATTAATTGTTATTACAAATCCTGAGATGCCTGCTATTACTGATGCATTAAAAGCAATTAAATTTGCTGAAGAAAAGAAAAAACCTGTAAGAGGTGTTATTATGACTCGTGTTCGTAGAAATAAGTCTGAAATGCAACCAGATGAAGTTAGAGACATGCTGGAATCAGAAGTATTAGGAATGATTCCAGAAGACATAATAATCCAAGAGTCTTTAAGAATCAAGCATCCAGTAGTTCATGCTTTTCCAAAATCAAAATCTGCAAGAGCTTATAAGGAAATTGCTGCTAATCTTATAGATGAAGATTATGATTCTTCTGTTGATAGAGAGAATATTTTTGAAAGAATTGCAAGAATTTTTGGAAAAAGAACAAAGATATGATTTTTTTAATAATTTTTAGAACAAGCTTCAGTATCTGGTAATACTTCTCATAAAACAAGATTAAAATTTTATTTTTTAATAAGAAATTAGTTGTAAAGACTCTTAATAAAAATATAAAAATTTACAAAATATGTTTATTAACAAAAAACTTTTAAGACTTAAAAATAATAATTTGTAGAAATATTTCTCAATAATAAAAAAATAAAAATGCATAAGCATCTAAGAAAACCTCAGAAGATATTAATTAAAATCTCTTGTTATTGATTAAATCTAGAAAAAAGAAAATTATTAAGTAGAATTACAAGTGTTATTCAAGCTTCCTGTAAAGTAAACTAATTTTTTTAACATATTTGACCGAAAGATTTAAATAGTTA
>CAYWQI010000041.1:0-6561 GCA_964460535.1 Candidatus Woesearchaeota archaeon | reverse complement strand
TTTAATATTTCCTGGAAATAATCCTGCAGATTTAACTTTAATAGAATTATCCTCATTTATTTTTTTAAAATATGCTTCAGCTAGTCTGCTCCTAAAAATATTATGTTTGCATACAAATAAGATGTTCATAATTTTATTAATTAATTAATTTCATTTTATTTTTGAGATTTTTCTTGGTTCTGTTCTTCCAAATCCTCTAACTTATTTTCAACAGCTTTTTTAATCTTTTTTTGTTTTTTGGTTCTTCCATATTTTGTAACTACAATCATAATAAAAATTACAACAATTGTTACAATCAAAGCTGAAACAAAATTATATAAATATGCTTGTTCAGTTAAACCTGCTTTTTCTAGATAATAATCAAGAGCTCCTTTAATTGCATCTCTCCAAACAAGAGCTATTATAAAACCAAAACTTGCTACAACAGCAGGAGTAACATCATTTTTAATTTCATTATCAATAGCTTCAAGTTTTCCCATTAAATGAGCTAAAATCTCATTTTTACTCTTTTGGTTATTTTTTTTATTCACCTTTTTTTCCATTATAAGATTTTATATAATTTATTATTTTTAAATTTATCCATATTTCCAGTTTCTAGATTGATTTTCATAATCCTTTTTTATTTCATCAAGTGTTGAAACATCCTTAGAACTTTTGTCAGGTCTGAGAGCAGTAAATCTTGGAAATCTTAAAGCAAAACCTGAAGAATAATTAGGAGATTTTTGTATTTCCTGATATGTAACTGATAAAACAACTGCAGGTTTGATTTCAACACTTCTTCCTTTTTCTTTTTTAATTAAAGGCCTAAGTTTTTCAGTTAATTCCTCATAAGTCAAATCATCTGGTTTAGATTTATCTGATTTTTTTTCTTTTAATCCTGTTGCAACTTTTCCAATTTCCCTATAAGATTGTTTTTTATTATCATGACAAGAAATTATAAAACTTGTTAACCAACCTGAACGTTTTCCAGTTCCCCATTCACCTCCAGTAATAACCAAATCCAAATCCCTTTCTTCTGGCTTAATTTTTAACATATGTCCGACTCTTGAACCAGGTTGATAAATTGCATTGAGATTCTTGAACATTACTCCTTCTTGATTATCCTCAAGAGCCTTTTTATAGAATTTTGTAGCTCTTTTTTCATTATTCGTTATTATTTGTTTTGAAGTAATTATTTTATAAGGTTTATTTGTTATAATTTTTCTAATTAATTCTGAACGTTCTTTTAGTGGTTTATTTAACATTGATTTTCCATTATAATAAATTATATCAAAAACATTTACCTCAATTGGAAGTTTTTTTTGAAGTTCAGAAATATTATATTTTCTTCTTATTCTTTGACTTATTTCTTGAAAAGGTTTATACTCTTTTGTTTTTTTATCAAATCCTACAGCTTCTGAATCAAGTATAAATGATTTACCTTTTACATACTTTATTACATATTCTTGAACTTCTGGAAATTGTTCTGTAACATTTTCTAATCTTCTAGTAAAAAGCTCTACCTTACCATCAGGATGTTTATGAATCAATAATCTAAATCCATCATATTTATATTCCACAGCACAAGGAGCTCCTACTGCCTTCATGCCTTCAGAAATAGATGGTGCTTTTTGTGCAAGCATTACTTTAATTGGTTTTCCTAATTCAATTGAAACATTATCTAAACTCTTGAAACTTGATTTTTTAACTAAAGAAAAAACCTTTCCTAAATCATTGGATTTGTCAAGTGCAGATTGTATTTTTTTCTTTGCTTGGATTTTCTCAGATTCTTTGAAAAAAGCATCAGCCATTGCATCTCTTATTGTACTTTCCTGTATTCCAATACGCAAATCTCCTAGAATAGTTCTTACAAGATATTTTGCTTCAAGAGGTTTTGCTGAAGATAAAAGTTCTGAAATTAATGAAATCTTTTTATTAATAGTTCCTTGTCCTTCAAGTTCAGGAAGTTTTCTTAAATTCTCAAGAACCTTAGAAGTTTTAAGTACAGAAGAATGCAAAGTAGATTGGCTTTTTGCTTTTATAAGTTTTTCAGATACTAAACCAAGGTCACCAATTTTCTTCCATTGATTATTAATCTTCTCTTTATTATCTCCAGTTACTTTTCCAAGTGCTCTAATAACAAGTTGTTCTGAAATTCCAATTTTACTTGCATCATAATTTGGAAAGACATTACCAGTAAGAAGATAAATAATCTCAGAATCATCTTTAGTTAATGAAATTAAAAATTTTGACAAGATACTTGTTTTCTCTAACCTCTTTGTTGTAGATTCCAATTCCTTGTATGTTTCAGAAAGTTTTGAATATAACATCTTAATACAAATAAAAAGAAGTTTTTAAAGTTTGGGAGTTTATGAATCTGGTAATCCATACATCTCCTTCTTCATAATTTCCTGCTTCGAAAATTAATAGGAGATAAGAAATTTTAATTAACCTCTTTTGAAGTTTTTTTGGATATCTGTGCCTTTGAATTTTTATTATAAGAAAATATTTCTACAAATTGTTAGATTTAAGCTTTGAAAGTTTTTGCTATTAATTTCGCTTTAGCGACTGTATTTGGTTTTATCTTTATAATTAGAATTACTATTTATAAGTTTATGAAAATATCTTTTTTAGTTTTATTTCATTTAACTTTATCAAACCATAAATTGTAACAAGAATATAAACCCCTTGAAGAATAATAAAAATTGTATCTTTTATATAAATACTATAAATTTCTAAACAAATTCCTCCAAGTAAAAGTAAAGGATAAATAAATTTTCTTTTAAATTTCTTTTTTGCAGATATTAAAAAAGTTCCAAAAATAATAAAAACTAATCCCAAGGCACCAATTAATTGAAAGGAGTTCATTTTTATCTAGGTTAATTCCTCAAATTTTTCTCTTGTAATTCCAACATCTTTTCTTAGTATTTTATTCAGCAATCCCCTATCTAATTTTTCTCCAGGATGCATTGGAATCACTGTTGTTCTTCCATCAGTATGTCTTAGAAAAATATGGCTTCCTTTTTGTCTTATTGTTTCAAAACCCAATTTTTTGAGTATTTTAATTAAATCCTTTGCATTTAATTGAGGTAATTTGTCTGCCATTTATACCTCTATCTTTTGTACACCTAAGAAATTTTTTGTGGAAAATCTTGGCTTTTCTGGTAATTCTTCTAAATAAAGCTCAATGGCCTCTTTAGTTCTTTTAAGTAATTCATCCATATTTTTTGCTTGAGTATGACAACCTGGAAGTTCAACTACTTCTGAGATTAAATAATTCTCTTCTCCTTTTTCAATTATTATATTAAAATCTGTCATGTTATATCTACTCTTTTAGATTATTTAAGTTTTTTGCTTGAGGAATGTAGAAACCCATAAACCATGTAAATTACAATAAGCTCTTGCAAAAAGAATTTTTGTTTTAACTGGAAATTTAACTTCAGGTTTTTCACCGGGTTTTAGATATTTCTTTCCAGTTCCATTTTCAGTTATAATTTCAATCCATTCTATATAATGTTCTTCTGTCATAGGATGCTCAACAGAACCAACTTTTATTATAACTCCTTCTGAATTTTCTTCAATAATAGGAACATGTTTTTCTAAAGTAGCATCTACAGTATTTTCTTCTTGAGGTTTCATTGGTTGACCACAACAAACCAATCCTCCAGAACCTTCATGTAAAACTTCAACAATATTTCCACAGATTTCACATTTGTATATTTCACCTTTTTTTGTCATATATTATGGACTATAATAATCTTTATTAATGTTTCGGAATTCTAAAAAATATGAGACGACAAACAAGAAGATTAAGATCTCAAATTGAGATGAAAGCTGCAAGTTTGGGATTGGATTTAACAAAGAAGAGTATATTATTAAAAACCACTCTTGTAGTTCCAAAAGAAAAATCAGATGAAAAATATCCAGGAGTTATTGCCTTGGTAAATAATGAAGAGGGAAAAGAGCTAATAGAATATGGAAAAGTTTGTTGTGGACATAAATTCAAATCACTTCCAATGGCAATTAGGACTGCAGAAGATATAACATTAGAAACTTTTAATTATTTTAACTCTAAAGGAATATCAACAAAAGCTTTATATTATTATGATAAATAAATTTATTTTTTAAATTAATAATTCTCTTCTAAAACTTCATAATATTCTTGTTTATGTTTACAAGCAGGACATAACTCTGGAGCTTCTTCACCTTCATGAACATATCCACAATTTCTACATTTCCATTTTGTTTCTTTTTTTCCAGGTTTTTTAAAGACAGTATTATTTTTTACATTATCCAAAAGTTTCCTATATCTTTTTTCATGTTGTTCTTCAACTTCTGCTATTTCTTGAAATGATTCTGCTATTTTTTCAAATCCTTCTTCTTTTGCTATTTTTTTAAATTCAGGATATAACTCTCCCCATTCTTCAGCTTCACCTTCTGCAGCAGATAAAAGATTTTCTTCTGTTATTCCTATTTTTCCAGCAGGATAACTTGCTGAAATTTCAAGTGCTTCTCCTTGCAAATCCTCTAAATACTTAAAAAATACTTCTGCATGTTCTTTTTCATTTTTTGCTGTTTCTTTAAAAATAGCTTCTATTTGTCTGTATCCTTCTTTTTTTGCAACAGAAGCAAAATAAGTATATCTATTTCTTGCCTGACTTTCACCAGCAAAAGATTTTAATAGATTTTTAGCTGTTTGAGTTCCTTTTAGAGATTTTTCTTCTTTGAAATCTTTTTCTTTTACCATAATATATATTATTAAAGAGTCTTTTTAAATATTTACTTTTAAAAATTAATTCAGAATTTTTTAAATAAAATATACAATTACATACCTAGA
The DNA here is from genome assembly GCA_964460535.1 of Candidatus Woesearchaeota archaeon. GTDB lineage: Archaea > Nanobdellota > Nanobdellia > Pacearchaeales > GW2011-AR1 > CAZHMB01. The sequence goes on along the minus strand of CAYWQI010000041.1, from coordinate 1,745 downwards.
ATAAAAAACCAACGAACCATTAATAAAACTAATAAGAATAAAATAAAATAACCCATTCCTGAGAAAACTTTTTGAGCAATTTTCTCTTTTCTTGTAATTGCAAGTATTGTAAGATAAAAAAATCTACCTCCATCAAGAAATCCTAGAGGAAGCATGTTAAACAAACCTACAAGAAGATTAATAAGAACTATCCAGAATAATAAATAATAAATAAATTCAGAATAATTTCCTAGAGTAGGTGTATAAAATGTGCCTGATTTTATTTGTAAATTAATTGGTCTAAATGAACTAAAAAAATGTGCAATATTCTTTACAACAGGATTCTTATCAGGAACACTCACAATTCCAACATAAGCCATTTTAGAATCCAAAGGATGTTCTCCTAAAGTAATTTCATAATTTTTTAAACTTCCATTAAGTAATTGTGTTGTGATATTTATTTTATTTCCAGGAGAAAATTCTGATAATCTTGTTTTTAAATCCTCTCTAGTTTTAATATCTTCTTCATTAATACTTGTTATAATTCCTTTTAATCCAGAATTTATAGCTGGAGCATTTTCATAAACAACAATATATTTTTCATTGTCTGGTATTAAAGATTTTATTTGATTAAACTCTTTTCCATTAACACTTATATTTTCATTAGAATTATTCTCCAAGATCTGAATAATTTCTTCTTGATTTGGAGAATTTAAACTTATATTTCCAATTGCAGTTACTGAACTTGTTGAAACAATTGCATAACTATAATCTTGAAAAACAGCTCCTGAAGGAGCATATGCAACATTGAAAAAAGCAACTAATAAAATAAAAAATAAAAGAGCAGTTAAAATATTTGCAAAAACTCCTGCTGATAAAATTGACATTTGTTTAAAGATACTTTTTTTTGTCATTTGTTTATCATCTTGTTCAACAAAAGCACCATAAATAAGAGGAAAATATTTCAAAAAAGCAAAACCTGTAGATTTTATTCTAACTCCCCATCTTTTAGCAAATATTCCATGTGAAAATTCATGAACAAACATTACAACTGTAATAGCTGCAAGAAAATAAATAAAATAAAATGCAGGAAAAAAATCTCCCCATCCAAATAACTGAGGAAAATAAGGCAACACAGGAGCAATTGGAGGAGCTTTTCCAGTAGTTTCTAGAACTACAGAGTTTGTTAAATATTGCCAAACTGAATTTCCAAAAAGATAAATAATTCCTGCCATTAAAAAATAACCAAGAACAATTGCAATATAACTTAAAAATTTAAGTGTTTTCTTGTATTGTCCTCCAATTTTTTCAATAAGTTTTATTCCCCATTTAGTTCTATATAATAACAAAGCACCTTCTTTTCCAAGATTTTTCTTATTTTTATACAAAAGTAAAGATAAAAAAACAAGAATTATCATTAATAAAATCAAATCTAGTGCTATAAATAAATTAAAAACCATCCTCTATTTTTTATTAAATAACTCCATTTATTTTTTCTTTAAAGGCCTAAAACTTCTGGAACCACATTTTCTACAACGAGTTTTACCTTTAAGAATTTTCTGATTATCACTTTTAATCTTGCTCTGACATTTTTTGCAAACAAAGACATTCTTAAACATCCTGTCTGAAGCTTCTTGTATTTTTGCCATATTTGTTACCTTAATTTAATTGATAAAATTAGTTTAAAAAGGTGTTGGTTTTAAGATATTTTTGTGTTATCTGATTAATATTACATCTCGCTGTTGAATTTCGTTTTGTCATTATGT
>CAYWQI010000040.1:0-7088 GCA_964460535.1 Candidatus Woesearchaeota archaeon | reverse complement strand
TGATTACTATTACTCGAAAATCGCTTGACTATCCTAAAGAGATAGTTGATGAATACTTAAATAATGGATTTGATTCAATCCATCTAAGATGGGTTAATGAAATCGGTTATGCCAGAGAAAATTCTGGAAACTTGTATTATTCTGGAAAAAAGTTCATAGAATTTTGGAAAAAATGTATTGATTATATAATTGAACAAAATTACAAAGGAGTAAATTTACAAGAAGTTGGAACTAAAATTATCTTACATAAGTTTTTCAGTAATTCTGACCCAAACTATTCTGAAATGAGATCCCCTTGTGGGGCAGGAACTGCGCAGGTTCTTTATGACTATAATGGAAGTGTTTATACTTGTGATGAGGGAAGAATGGTTAATGAAGATATATTCAAACTTGGAGAAGTAGATACAAGTCTTCATGAACTTATAACTGGAAAAACAGCTTGTGCAGTAATCTCAGCTTCAATTAATGACATTAATTTTTGTGAAAAATGTGTTTTCAAACCATATTGTGGTTTGTGCCCAGTAATTAATTATCTTAGCACAGGTTCTTTAATTGCTAATATTCCTCAAACAAATAGGTGTTATATACTAAAAGAACAATTCAAATACATACTTCAAAAAGTTGAGAACGACCCTCAAGCAAAAAAGGTTCTTTTTTCTTGGATTAAGAAAGAAAACTAACAAATTTTAGGAACGTAACTACTTTTTTGGTACAACGTAAACTTTTATATACTATTTCTTTGTGAATTAAATATGAAAAAGAAGTTTTTTAAGGATATTAAAAAGAAGGCCGAAGATTTTCTTTTAGAAGAAGAAGGTAAAATCTCTAAAGCTGAAATTGTTAAAGCCAGTACAATTTTAATGGCAGCATCTGCTTTACTTGCAAGTTCTGATGCATATGCATATCATTCAAATATAATTGATAGAGTAGGAAATGGTATTACTCATACAAGCCATGGAAGTCACGGAAGCCATGGAAGCCATGGAAGTCATTGTAATTCAAAAGTGTGTATGTAAAATGGATAAAAAAATAACATTTGTAGGAATATTTGTAATTTTAATATTAATTGTTATTTTGGCAGGACTTGTATTACAAAATGATAGTATTGGGGAAAAAGAAAATGCTCTTGAAAATACAACCCAGTTAACAGATAATAATTTGCCACAAACCCAACCAAATCAATTAAAAGAAACTATTGACGAAAATCAGTTTACAATTTCAGAGAGAGATAGCTCATTATGTCAAGCAATATTAAATGATGACATAAAAATATTGGAAAATTTCTACCTTAATCAAAGCTCAGAATTACCTAGGGAAATAATTAACAAATTCCATATTATAAACTCTTTATATTCAAAAGATTCTTCTGAGTTAGAATTTGTAAAAAAGGATATCTCAGAAAATGCCTATTTAACTTTGAAAAAATTAATTGGGGATGAAATCGATTCAGCACAATATTGTACTATTTTTGGCGAAAATTCGGAGATATGTTTAACTTTATACTTCATCGACAAGAGTTTTGATACTTCTGATGATAGTTATTGTAGAAAACTTTCAGCTTCCGGAGATAAAGATTTATGTATAGGACTTGTTGAGAAAGTTTGTTAAATTAATATCAATTATTATTTTTGAAAATGAAATATATTATCAATAAGGATATCACTGCTCTAGCTCTTTTAATTACTCAAAGATGTAATTTGGATTGCGATTATTGCTATATAGAAAAAAATCCAAATTCCGAAATGAAACTTGATATTGCTAAAAAAGTAATTGATTTCTTTTTAAATTCGCAAGGAAAATATAAAAAAATTATCCTTTTAGGAGGAGAACCTCTTTTAAGAGAAAAATTTATTTCAGAAATACTTGATTATGTTGAAAAGCAAAAAATAAATTTTAGTGAGAAAAATATAATTACAATAATAAATACTAATGGAACAATTTATACTAAAACAACTGAAGATTTAATTTCTAAAATTGATTATATTTCAGTTAGTATTGATGGTATAGAAGAATCTCATAATATGCACAGAAAATTTAAAAACGAAGGAAACTCTTTTGTTTATATCCATAAAAATATAAAAAAGATTGCAAAAAAATATCCCAAAAAAATTATAATTAACAAGGTAATTACACCAAGAAATTATATTTATTTAAAAGAAGATATAGAATTTATTTTAAAAGAATATAATCCCTTATCTTTAAATCTTAATGTTGCACTTGCACAATCTGGTTGGAATAAAGAAAATATAATAAGATTCATAACAATTACTAAATATATTTTTAAAAATATTATATTAAAAAACAAATACAAAAAAAAATTTGAAGGTTTATTTTCGGACTATTATACTTCTTGTGCTATTTCTTCACTTGCTTGCGATAAAGAAGGAAATTTGTATGTTTGTGAAATTCTTGCAAGACTTAAAAAAGATTCAATTGGAAACTATAAAAATATTAAACCAAATTTGATTACTTGCGAATTTAATCCTAAAAGTATGAAATGTCATTCTAAATTTTGCCACGAATGCAATCAGATTTGTAAAAAAATAGAATTCCAGAAAGGAAAGTTATTTAAAAAATTATCTTTAGAAGAAATTAATTTTTTAGATAAAGCACATCAGTTTCAAGGTCTTTTTAATAAACTACAAAATAAAGAATATTTTGAAATGGGAGATTCAATTAGAATAAAATGAAAAAAGAAAAGAATTACAATATAATTTCAACGAATAAATGTAATATGAAGTGCAAATATTGTTATAGCGGTGAATCAAAAAATACTCTTACGATGACGTTAGAAACTGCTGAAAAATTGTGTGAACATATATGTAATGATATTAAAAAAAATAATATTGAAAAAGTCCAAGTAATCTTTGAAGGCAATGAACCTCTTTTGAATTTTGAAGTTTTTGAATATGTCTGCATAAAACTCTCAAAAGAATTAACTGAGGTTGAAGTTGATTTAAGCATATTTACTAATTTGGTTGCAATGAACGATTACCATTTAAATTTTTTTAAAAAAAATAAAATTTCGGTACATACAAGTCTTGATGGAGATGAAATAATTCATGATACAAATAGAGGAAAAGGAACATATGAATTAGTTTCTACTAATATTAAAAAACTAGTTGAAAATAAAATAAAAGTTAATGTCTCTGCAACCGTTTCAAGATTCTCTCTAAAAAAACCAAAAGAAATAGTTGATACTTATCTTTCCCTAGGTTTAAATTACATTAATCTAAGATATCTCCATAAATTAGGAGACGGAAATAAACAATGGAATTTATTATCTTATAACCCTGAGGAATATCTAGATTTTTATAAAAAAGTAATTCTTTATTTAATAAAACTTAATTTTCAAGGAATCAATATTGTTGAGGGAAATGCAATGTTTTTCTTCCATAAGATTTTCTCTCCCGAAAAAGTTGAGATGTATTCTCTTCCATGTAATGGAGTTTGCAAGCAACTGCTCTATGATCCAAAAGGAGAAATATATACCTGTGATGAAGGAAGAAATAATCCAGATTTACATAAAATTGGAACTATAGAAAAAGATATAGACAATTCTAAAGTAAATAAATTTTATGACACAAATAATTCTGTTGCTAGCAAATATTGTGCCGAATGTGAAATAAAACATATTTGCGGCCCCTGTATTGCTTTAAATTCACCAACAGAAATAATTTACGAAGAAAGATGTTATATTATAAAAAATCTTTATTATTACTTCTCAGAACTTTTCAAAAACCAGGCATTATATCAATACTATAAAAGAAAAGCTCAAGAGTAGAATAATTTTAATAGAATTTAGTTATTCTCTTTTTTCATTCTACGATTATAATACTCTCTCCAAAAACCTTCACAAACTTGCGAATACTTACAACCTAGACATTTTTCAGTCTTTATCTTTCCAATATCTTCTCTGTTTTTCTCAACATCCGTATTAGAGAAATCTGGCGCTACATGTTGAGTTTTGAAAGTTTTCTTTTCATGAACTTCACTAACCATATTATGATATTTCTCATCAATAAAACATAATGGGTAATATCTTACGTGCCAATGTGACAAATTTTTTTCTTGACCAAATTTTAACAGAGAATTAACAAAAGGGCTTACTTCTTCATATGTTGGCACAAGTTCATCAAAGTCATGCTTTGGATATCCTCTTGTAGGATCAACAAAAATAAATTCGCTATTATCTATTCCTAGATTAGATATTAACTCTCCAATCTCTAAGAGATACCTGTAATTTTGTTTTACAATTGTAGTATTTGTTCCAAAATCTTCAAACCCTAATTCTTTTAAGTTCTCTATTCCTTTTATTAATTGTCTAAAACTTCCCGGGACCATTGTTAATTCGTCATGTAGTTTCTCATTATGGCCATGTATTGAAAAAACAATATGATTTAATCCACTCTCTAAGATTTTTTCAGTAAATTTTTTACTAGAAAACATTCTACCATTTGTTGCAAACATAATAGTTTCAAAACCAATTTTTTTCGCAAAACTCACAATCTCAAATATGTCTTTTCGAATTGTGGGTTCTCCACCAATTAACTCTAAATAATTTGAACCCTCGCTTTTTGCATTTTTAATCTTTGATAAAATTTCCAAAGTCTCAAAATCTCGAAACTCTCTTTTATCAGAATTACAGCAAAAAGTACAATTGTTATTACACTTATATCCCATAAAAATTACTGTTTTTTTAGTTTTAGATTTCATTTTTTAAACCTAAATTCCTCATCTCCATAAATTTTAACATAACTTTTCCAAATTCCGGTGCATTTTTTCTGCTCTTGGCATTTATAACAAAGAGAAGAAAAATATAATTCTTCAAGTTCTGCACTAACACCTACAGAGAACTTTCTTAAATTTGCATCTAACACACAATGAGGAAAATGAAAAAGTCTAACATTAAATCTGCAGGAAATCAGTTTTTTAGCAGCAGTCTCTAAATATGGGACAATTTTTGTAGTTTCAATACCTACATTATTTAAATTCCTTTTTGCCTGTCCAATAAGTTTAGTATTTACAAAATCAACTGAAGTGAAAGATTTAGGTCCAAAGAATTTTAGTAGCATTTGGGCAATCTCAGGCAAAATTTTGTAATTCATTTTATTTATAATTATTCGCAATTCAACTTTAACTCCAACAGAAATAAGATTTTTAATTCCCAGCATTTGTTGTTTAAAACTATTTGGAGTTCGTGTTATAGCATTATGAGTAAAAGAATCATGCCCATAAATTGAGGTCATTACTTTAAATTTGTTCAAATTAAGTTGAGCGAGTTTTTCTAGAGCAGAATTATCTGAAAATAATCTTGCATTTGTAATCAATCCAATCTCTACATCAGATTTCTTGTTTTTTGTATAATCTAAAATCTCAAAGATATCTTTTCGAATTGTTGGTTCCCCCCCATTAAATTCAATATGTTTTGAACGGTCAAGAATCCTATCAATCTGTTTTGTAATAAATTCAAAAGTTAACATCTCGTCATTTTGATAATGATTCTCCATAACGCAAGAAATACAATTATTATTGCACTTATATGTCAAGTTTACGAAATTTTTATTGTCATCATCCATTTTTTAAAATACCTCTAATTTTTTCATAATCGCCAGAGTTAAGACAAAATAATATTCTAAAAAAATTTTTATTTTTTAAAAGACTCTCAGAAATTTTTTTATGTCTTGAAGATAAATGTGAGTATTCCTCTAGAAAGCCCCAGTTGGGTTTAGAATCTAAAAAAGATAACAAATCCAGTTCTAAAAAAGATTCTCCAACATTCTTGAAATCGATTAAATATATGTTATTGTTTCTATCTAAAATTAAATTTCTCTTATTTAGATTTCCATGTGTTAAATCGGGAAAATAGATTTGTGGAAAATCTTCAATAAGTAACTTTCTTAATTGTATTTTTTCTTTTTCATCAAAATAAGAGTTTTCTATAAGTTCAGAAATTTTTTCTTTTTGTTTAATCTTAAAACTTTCTTGATTTATTTCTCTTAAATTCTCTGAATGAATTTTTTTGAAAAAGTTTAGAACTTGAGAGCTTGCAGAGTAATTTTTATTGAATATATCTTTCGTTTCTAAATTATTTCCTTCAATCCATTCAAGAATATAATTATTCCCTATTTTAATGATTTCAGGGACATTTATTCCTTTCTTTTTTACTAATTCAATATAGTCAAACATGTTTTCATTAAATTTTTGGAACGGTACAGGCAAAAATTCTTTATCTCCTAATTTTTCGGGATACTCTCTCCACGGCCCCTCGCAAATATGTTGAAATCTACAATCATGACATTGTGTAAATTTGGCTTTTCCTTGAGTTTGTCTTAAAGTCTTGAAATCATCAGTATTTTGAAAATTAACGCCCCTAATTTGAGTTTGTGGAATATAACTCTCAGAGATATGATCTTCATAACCTCTCATTAAACAAAAAGGCAAAGATTCAACCATACACATAATTTTATTTTCACGGCCAATATCAAGTCCTTTTTTTATGTATGTTGAGCATTGAGTCATGTTTGGCATTAAAGTATCAAAATTCTCTTCAGCATTGCCCATTGCGTGCATGAAAGCAAACTGAAACTGATCTACTTTAAGTTTTGCAAAAAGTTCTGCAACTTTCGGGAGATCTTTATAATTCTCCTTACATACCACGCAGTTCATTATTATTTTCTGTCCCAGATTTTTAAGATTAATTATACCTTTTACTGCTTGCTCAAAACTTCCGGGAGCTTTAGTTAAATAATCATGCTGTTTAGCATTATATCCGTGAATTGCTGGAGAAAATTCTGTTGCACCTGCTTCTATCGTTTTTTGACAAAATTCTTTTGAGAAAAACATTCTTCCATTTGACTGAATTTGAATATTTTTATAGTTGAGCAGTTTTGCAAGTTTTACCAATTCAAAGAAATCTTTCCGAATAGTTACTTCTCCTCCCGTAAACACAACTTCATCACAGGTTTTTCTCGATTCTATCAAATCTTTTGTAATATCTTCAAAAGAACGGTTTCCTTTTAATTTATTGCTTGCTTGGACACAAAATAAACAATTATTATTACACAAAAAACCTGTTTTAATGTCAA
>CAYWQI010000039.1:0-7367 GCA_964460535.1 Candidatus Woesearchaeota archaeon | reverse complement strand
ACGGGCTTGCGAGTCCTAAAAATTCAAACAGAATTTTGGGAACATTCAACTTCAAATAGCAAGTTGAAGTGATTCAAACCTCTTCTCGGTTCTCATCCTCTTAAAACAAATACGGGCTTGCGAGGATTCGAACCTCGATCTTCAGGGCCGAAACCTGAAATTCTATCCATTGAACTACAAGCCCTATTAAAATCAATGCAAAAAAGACTAATTAAAGTTTTTGTTAAGATTATGTTTGTTTAGAGAATAATTAAATTTTTAGATGTTTAAGCAGATTTAATTCCTTTAAGAGGTTTCATTCTTTTTTCTTTCCATTTATTAAAATAAAGAATTTTATCAAGTTCTGCTTTATTTTTTGAAGAGGATTTTTTGTGTTTTATGCTTGTTTCATAACCTATTGGAAGAATAGCTTCAACATAAATCTCTTCAGGTATTTGTAATATGCTCTTAACCTGTTCTTCTGCAAAATGTCCTACCCAACAACTCGCAAGTCCTTTGTTTTCAAGTGAAAGCAAGAGATTTTGGATTGATGCTCCTGCTTGTTGTCTGACATATATTTCTCCTCTTTCTTTATAACCTGTTTTTGTTCTTCCTGGTTTTGAACACACTACCACAAGATAAGAGGATTGGTTAATAAAATCCTGTTGTGCAGTTTCTGAAAGTTTTTGAATTTTTTCTTTATCATTAACAACAACATACCTTAATATAGAATTATTTCCTGCAAGTGGAACTAGTCTTGCATTGTCAATACATTCAAGAATATCTCTCCAGTCTGGTTTTTTATCTGAAAAATTTCTTACACTTTTTCTTTTTCTTATTACTTTATCAAGTTCCATTTAATTATCAAGAAAAGAGAGTTTAAAAGATTTTAGATTTTATGTATTTTGTAACCAAGACATATGCTCTTCAATAATTTCCTGTTTCACAGAAATAATAAATAATAAGAAATTTTAATTAATATCTTCTGGAGTTCTTTTGGATAATTGTGTCTTTAAATTCATTATTATTAGAAGATATTTCTGTAACTTGTTTTGTTTAAACTTTGAAAATTTTTAGAATTAATTTTTTTCAGGGAAGATATTTGGTTTTATTTTTGTATTTAGTGTTATTAGATATTATTTTATCACAATGTTTTTATATGTTTAATAATGGTTTCTTTCATGTTAAAATTATCAAATTTAAAAAAAGGTAGAAATAATTTTCCCTTTAGTAGAAAATTTAAAAGTATTAATGATAAAATGATTCCTTCCCTTAATTATGGGATGCTTCATTGCAGATTTGGAGATTCTGAAGGAGTTTCTATAGTTATGCGACAACTTGAGGGGGTTATGAATAAATATTTAAAGATTCCCAAGAGGAAAATTAAATATCTTGTAGGAACTTCAGGAGTTAAATCTTGGAGAATAACTCAAAAAGAAATTATTTCTGAAAGACATCCCACAAATCTCTTAATGATTAAGAATTATCAAAAAGGATATGGGGGAGGTAGCAATGAATTAATAGAAGAGGCAATTTTAAAAGCAAAAAAAACAATTGAAAAATGGATAAATAAAAATAAAATTGATGTTTTAATTGTTCACAATTCTTCTCATCCTGTTAATTTTATTAGTTCTCTTGGATTAAGTAGATATTATAGGGATGCTTTAAAAAAAGGCAAAAGAACTCCAAAATATGTTTTATGGTGGCATGATTCTCATTTTGAAAGAAAAGAGTATAAAAATCCTCCAAGAGATGTAAAGAATTATCTATTAGAAGGAGTTCCAAGCAAATATGTTGAGCATGTTTTATTTATTAATTCTCTTCAATTAAGAGAGGCAGAAAAATATGCAAATATGATTGAAAAAAGAAATAAAGGGTTTAAAGAATTAATTAAGAAAAACCACAATGTTGTTTATAATACTGCAGATTTATTAATTGACAAGTATACAGATTTAGACAAGAAATTTGATAAAGAAGTTTATGATTTTTTAGATTTTTTTAAAGTAAAAGAAAGTTTAAAATCCAAAGATTTAGATATAAATAAAACTCTTTTTGTTCTTCAACCAACGAGGATTGTCGATAGAAAAAGAATAGATTTTGCTCTTGAATATAGTTATGCTCTTTTAGAAGAATTAAAAAAACAAAATTTATATCAAGGAATTTATTTTTTTGTTTCTGGACATAGGGATATGAAATCAAATATTGTTAAAAAGAATTTATACAAATTAAACAGATCTTTGCAAAAAAAATATAATACTGATAAGGTTATTCTTGTTTTTGCAGAGGACAATTTACCTATCAAAAATTTATTTTTTGAAGATTATCCAAAAATTTTTGCAAAACTTGGGGGAATTTCAACTTATTTTAGTCAAGTAGAAGGTTTTGGAAATAATCTTCTAGAAGTTTTGGCTTCTGGATTAATTCCTGTTGTTTATAAGTACCCTGTTTTTAAAAAAGATATACAAAAATTTAATTTTAATTTAATTGCATTTGACAAGTATCTCATGAGTTCTAAAAAAATTAGGGATTCTGTAGATTTGTTAAAAAATAAGAAAAAAAGAAAAAAATGGGTTGAGGAAAATTTAAAAATTTTGAAAAAAAATCTTTCACATAATCTCGTAGCATACAAATTAAAACAAGCAATTATTTCTAAGAGAAAACATTTTTAATATAGTAAACTTTAAAAGGAAATTGCTTTTAGAAATATTAAGTCCCGGTAGCTCAGCAGGTAGAGCGTACGGCTGTTAACCGTAGTGTCGGAGGTTCGAGTCCTCCTCGGGACGCTTTATTTTAGGGTGAGAACCTCGGTTCGACAAGTAATTATAATTTTTTGTATTCTAAAAGTAAATTGTAAAAATTAGGAATTTTAATTAGGAGCTGTTTTTCTTGAGACATTTATTCTTTAAAATCTTTTTTCAAACCTAAATCCACAATTGGTTGAGGTTTTGATTTTTCTATAAAAGAATAAACATTAGAGGTTTTTGAACCTTGAATTAAAGCTATAATTGCATCTTGAGCTGTCTTAATGTTTTCATTATTACCTATTATTCCTATTTTATTGTTTTTTAATTCAAATGCACAATGTGAAATTTGAGTCAATGTAGCAAGTGTTCTTCCTTTTGTTCCTATAATTCTTGCCCTTATTCTTTCAAGATTTTTTGATTTTGAATAATCTTTTATATTTATTTTTTCAAACATTACTTCTGGATTTTTTAAATTAAGAGTTGTTTGAAATGGAAAACCAAAATTTAGAGCTTCAATTACTTTTTCAGCAATAAATTCATCTTCTGGATTTCCATTTATGAAAATTTCTTTTTCTTGTTTGGTTATTTTTACTTTTAGTTCTTTTTCAAGCTCTGGCCTATTTCTTGAAATTCTATTTGTTTTTTCAATTATTAATTTACGCATGTCCAGATAAGAAGAAAAGGTATTTTAAGGTTTTTGGATTGTATTTTGAGAATTTTTTAAGGGTTGTAAAACAAAATCTGCTTTAGCACAGACTTCTGTTTCTCTTTTTGGAAAAGGATTTATAATTTTATATGTTCCAACAAACTTGTTTTTTGAGAAACAACATATCAAATTTTCTTTTTTTAAGTTTTTTAATTTTATTAAAGATGTTTTAGTCATGTCTTTTTGGAGGATTGGTTTTCCTGTATAGAGTTTTTTTATTGAATCTGGGTTTATTTCTATATTAGGATAAAGTTCAGAAATTATTTCTCCAGGAATTAAAATTTCTTTTAATAAGAATTCATTTCCATTTTTATATTTCTTTACTGCATTTTCAAAATCATAAAGATTTATTGAAGGTTCAGAAAAAATTCCTGCTTTTGTTCTTCTAAGTTCTAGCATGTGCATTCCAATGTTCATTTCTTTTCCAAGATCAGAAATAAGTTTTCTAATATATGTTCCTCCTTGACATGAAACAAGAAATAGAATATCAAGATTGTTTTTTTCAAGTAATTTAAATTCATAAATTGTTCTTTTTCTTTCTTGTCTTTTAACTCTTGATTTAAGAGGAGGAGTTTGTAATATTTCTCCTGTGAATTTTTCTTTTATTTTTCTTTGTATTTTTTTTATATCTATATCTTTGTGCAATCTTAAAATTCCAATATAAGTTTTATTTTCTCTAAGAAAAAAACCTGTTAATTTGCACCCTCTGTTCAAGGCAATTGGAAGAACACCTGTTACTTTTGGGTCAAGAGTTCCAAAATGAGAAGTTTTTCTTAAATTTAGGGTTTTTTTAATAAATTCTGAAACAGAAAAACTTGTTGGTCCAGAGGATTTATCTATATTGATAATTGAAAATTCTAGAAGTTCTTTAATTGTTTTTTCTTGTTTTATCTTTCTTATATTTGGTTTCATATGATTTTTTATGCCAAAAGGTTTTTAAAAGGTTTTATATTAATTTTAATATGGTAGATAAAAAAGAAGAAGGTTCTAAGAAAAAGAAAAATAATCCAATAAGCAAATTCAGGAATAATCCTTGGATTCTTGCTAGTATGGTTTTAGGATTATTAGTTGTAGTTTTTTTAATATTAAGTTTAAGTGGAGGATGTGCAACAATTACTGGAGAAGTTGCTGGTGAGAAAGTTACAGAATATTTAAATTCAATGACTGGAGGAGGTGTTTCTCTTGTTGATATTGAAGAAGAAGGAAGTTTATATAAAGCAACAGTGTCTTATGAAGGACAAAGAATTCCTGTTCATATTACTCAAGATGGAGAATACCTTGTTCAAGGAGTTCAAGAAATTTCAATGACAGGAGAGGTTGTTGATGATTCAGGTTCTGAAAGTCAAGAACAACAAACAGGAAGTTATAGTGAAGAAGATTTAGAAAAATTATCTGATTTTAATAATTGTTTAGCTGAAAAAGGAGTTAAAATTTATGGAGCAAATTGGTGTGGATATACTTCTCAATGGGTTGAAACATTAGGAGGTTTTGATATAGTCTCTCCTGTTTATATTGAATGTACTGAAAACGAGGAATTGTGTTCTCAAGAGGAAGTAAGAGGTTATCCTACAACAAAGATTAATGGGGAAACTTATACTGGAGATAGAACTCTGGAAGCAATAGGGCAGGAAACTGGTTGTGAAGCTCCAATATTAAGTGGAAATACAAATACTAATCCTCAAGATGCAAGTTGTTAAATTAGCGATTTCTTAAATATTCAATTTCATCTTTTTCAAGTCTTAATTCAGATTGAACACTAGGGTTTGATTTTATTATTTCTTTGATTATTGGAAATTCTCTTAAAGCACGTTTTTTATTAACATGTGTTTTTTCTGCGTATTTTTCAGAAATAGATTTCTTTTTCATTGTTTGTTGATTATGCATCCACATTTTTAAAATTCTTGTTGGTTTTTTATAAGCAGTAAATGAAGTATTGGTTTTATTCTTGTCTTTTATTGCAGAAATTCCATAACTTAAAAAAAAGTTTTCATAAACAAGAAAACGCCAGTATTGTTGCTTGTAAATTCTGCCTCTGAATAAATCTGTTTTACTTAATAAGTCCATTGCTTTGACAAGTTCTTTTCCAGAATATTCTTTTGGAATGTTTTTTTCCATCCATAGAATTATATCATCAGTACTAAGATTAACAGAATCAAAAATATTTAGTGTTTCAGGCAAGGGTTTTCCTTTGAATACAAATCTCATTGCATTGAAAATACTTTTTTCTTTGTTTCTTTTTTCAAAGATTGTTTCATCTTTTTTATCTGAATTTAAAATAGTCTCTAAATCATTTAAAGCTGCTCTTAAATCACCTTCTGCTGATGAAGCAATTTTAGATAATATTTCATTGTCAATAAATTTTTTTTCTTTTCTTAAAATTTGAATTAATAATTCTTTAACTTCTTTATAAGAAAGGTCTTTTAATTCAAGAAGTTGAGATATTTTTCTTAATGAAGAGAATTTTTTATTCCAGATGTCATTAGCTGTTAAGATAACAGGAAATTTTGAATTTTTTATTAATAATAAAAGTTCTGTTAAACCTCCCCTGTCTACTGCAGAAATTCCATCAACTTCATCAACTAGGATGATTTTAGAAGTTTTTAATAAAGAGGTTTGTTCTATTGAGGGTTTTAAAACTTCTTGTAATTTTTTCTTATTTCTTAAATCACTTGCATTTAATTCAAAAATTTCTGCATTTCTTTCATTAGCAGTTACATGGGCTAGAGTTGTTTTTCCAATTCCTGGAGGCCCGTAAAGAACAAGTGATTTGCATTTGTTTTTTTGAAAGTTATTTAAAAAATTTTTAAGAGAATTGATTGCTTCTTTTTGTCCAATTATCTCTGAGTATTTTTTAGGCCTGTGTTTTTCTACAAGTGTCATTTTATTAATTTGGGTTTTTTATTTTAGATTTAGAATCATTAATTTGAACTTTTTCCTAAACCTGCAAGAACAAAACTTGCTAAAAGAGATTGAAGTTGAATAAAGGGGTCACTTCCTTCAACAATTCTAAATTCAATTTCACCTGTTTTTTCAGTTAATCTTACTTTTAGTTCTGGTTCTATTGGAAGATTCCATATTTCTTTTTGAATTGATTTTACTACGTCTTGTCCAGATACACTTTCTTTTAACATCACATCTAAAAGTTTTTCTCTTGATTGTTCAAAATCTCCTGACATTGCATAATCTAAAACAATTTTAATATCTTTAGGTTTTGTATTTGAAATAATTGTTGAAACCAGGTCTTGAGTTATATTTGGAGATATTGATGCTGCTGATTGCAATAGATTAATTGAACGCCTGCAATCTCCTTCACTTCCTTCATAAATTGTTTCTAGACTTTCAGGAGTTATTTCAAGGTTTTCTTCTTGAGAAATTCTTTGGATTATTTTTTGTATGTCTTTTTTTTCTAAAAGCTTGAATCTAAAAATTGCACAACGAGATTGTATTGGGTCAATAATCTTTGAGCTGTAATTACAAGATAAAATAAAACGGCAAGTTGCAGAATAGTTTTCCATTGTTCTTCTTAAAGCTTGTTGAGCTTCAGGAGTTAAGGCATCTGCTTCATCTAAGAATATTACTTTAAATGGAACATTTCCTATAGATTTTGTTCTTGCAAAATTTTTTACTTTTTCTCTTACAGTATTAATTCCTCTCTCATCACTTGCATTCAATTCATAATAATTATCTTTCCAGTTTTCTCCAAAGAGTTCTTTTACTATTATTAAAGCAAGAGTTGATTTTCCTGTTCCAGCAGGACCTGCAAAAAGCAAATGAGGAATATTCAATGAATTTGTCAGAGATTGAACTCTTTTTACAATGTTTTCTTGCCCAACCATTTCAGAGAATTTTAAAGGTCGATATTTTTCAGTCCATATTTCTGATGCCATTTTATTGTTTTAAGAAATTGTCAATGCTTATAAAGATTTTGCTCTTTTAGA
>CAYWQI010000038.1:0-7703 GCA_964460535.1 Candidatus Woesearchaeota archaeon | reverse complement strand
TTTTATGCCTTTTCCAAATTAAAGGCAATAGGAAAAATTTGTAAAATGAAAAAATCAAAAATTTTATGCCTTCATGTGCTTAAGACACCTAGAGCGCAAATGAAGATTCAGCAAATGGCATTTATGTTAATTGCTCTTACTTTGTTTCTTGCTATTGCAGGATTAATGGTTGCAGCTGTAAAATTCTCAGATATAAAGGATTCTGCTAGTGTTTTGAGAGAAGAAAATGCACAACTTTTAGCTTTAAAAATAGCAAATACTCCTGAATTTTCTTGTGAAGAGAGTTTTAGTCTTGGGAGTGTAAAAAGTAATTGTGTTGATTTTGATAAAATAATAGTATTAAAAAATCAAATACAAAAATATAAAAATATTGGAAGTGGAAATAATAAAGATAATTTTTGGGGGCGTGGAGTGACAAATATTGAAATAAGAAAAGTTTTTCCTATTTATGAGAATGAAAAAAAATGCACAATAGGAACATATCCAAATTGCAGTGTAATTAAATTATTATCAGATGAAGCAAAAGGAACAACAGTTTCTAATTTTGTAAGTTTATGCAGAGTTGATTCATTGAATAAAGAAACTTATGGACATTGTGAAATTGCTAAAATTATGGTTACATATGAAAAAGTTAATTAAAATGAAATTAAAAAACAAAAAAACACAAGAAGAAATGATTGGATTTGTTTTAATAGTTGTTCTTGTATCTGTGATATTATTGATTTTACTTATGATTTATTTAAATAAAGACAATAAAGAGGGAAATATGGAAAATCTTCAAATTGAGGGTTATTTAACTTCTTTAATGCAATTAACAACTAATTGTTCTGATTATGAAGGATATAATTCAGTAAAAGACTTGATTTATATGTGTTTAAATGGAGAAAAATGTCTTAATGAAGAATCTTCTTGTAATGTGCTTAAAAACACTATTGAATCTTCTTTAGAAGAAACATGGAAACTTAAAAATAGGCCTGAAAAAGGATATGATTTTATTATTAAATTTGAAAATCAAACAAAAATAGGACCAATAACAAAAGGAAATTCAACAAATAATTATATTGGAAAATTAAAAAGTTATTCTAAAAGTGGGCAGAATATTGATATTACATTAAAAGTTTATTATTGAATTTTAAAATTAATATGCATTTCATCTATTATTACAATAGGACGATGTCTTTTACGATTTTTTGTTTTTTCTTGTATAAGCTCAATAAATCCAAATCTTTCTAAGAGTTTAATATCATCACTTACTGCTTTGAAATTTCTTCCTAATATTTTAGCTAATTCATAAACTGACTTTGGTTCTTTATTTTTTATAATATGCAATATTCTTGCTTTTTCATTACTTAGTAATTGTCTTAATGCTAAAAGAGAATCAAAATCATATTTATCTTTATTAGAAGAAGTTCTTTTAAATATAGAAAATGCTCCTTTGGATTGAACTATTGTTATTTCTCTTGTTTTTTTTCTTTGTTTTGTGTTTTTTTGTGGCATTTTTTTAATTGTATTTTATTGTTAATAATTCATGTTTTTAATTCAATAACTCTTTTCTCAAGTAAAGAGAATTAATGAAAATTGAATTTTTTGAATTACTATTATATATTTACTTTGTTTGTTGTTTTTGGGTTTTATTATGTTGTTTTTTAAATGATTTTTATCCTCTATAATTCATAGGGATAATTTCTTTATATACATATTTAATATATTCTTTCCATTTATATATTTTTCGGTTATATATATTAATCTTATCTACCCTATGTTAATTAATGATTGGAAAAATGAAAATCATGTAATCTGTTTCACTTTATAAGAATACCATAACCTTTATAAACCAATCCTTCAAATCAGGGGGATTTTAGAGTTTTTGTTATTGCAAAACAGTAAGCTTTATAAAGTAAAACTAATTTTAGATATTAACACTAATAAGAAATTATTAGTTTAGTTATATAGGGAATAAAAACACACGCTTACTTGTTTCCTTTCAAACAAGATAAGCAGAGATCATACTCATGACAACTAAAGACTTCCCTATGTCTGAAGTTGCTGAGAGGTTGTCTTAGACAACTCATGATTATACAGCTGAAAGGAGGTTTAAAAAAATAACAAAAATGAAATTTAAAAAAATATGCGCTGTTTTAGGTGCGATTTTTTTAGCGAGTGCAAGTGTTGCAACTGGTGCAGTTGCTGGAACTTATTCTGATACAATTGCTGCAGGTAGTGATTACGCTGTAGTATATGGTACTGGAGAAGGAGTTTCTGATCTAGATGAGCAATACGCACAAAACATTGATGTAGACCTTAAAAGCAAGGTAGATGCTGGTGGTGAAACTACTATTAGTGGTGATTCAATTCAACTTAAAAGAAGTACTGATGAATTTAACCTTGGTGATAGTGTAACTGACTTTTACTCTACTCTTGATGAGGATGAACTTTCATTAGTTCTTGCTAGTGAAGAGTATCTTAATGACCAAAATGATAATTTTGAATATGACCAAAAATTAACTTTATCTGGTGATATGCAATTGACTCATTTTAGAGATAGAGATTATGAGAGTTATGAACCTACAATAGGTGTTCAATTAGCTAAAGATGATGTCATCCTTAACTACACTTTGGACTTTACTCCAAATGCTGCAGAAGGAGGAGATACTAGTTTTAGCTATATTGAAAATACTTTCATAGAAATTCTTGGAAAAGAATACTATGTTTCAAGTGTATCTGTTGATGGAAACGACACAGACATAACTTTACTTGATTCAGCAAATAGTGATATATTAAATGAAGGTGAAAGCACTACTATGACTGTAGGAGGAGAATCTTATGATGTTGAACTTGCATTCATAGGTGATGATACTGTTAAGTTTAATGTTGATGGCACTACTACAAATGCTTTAAGTGCTACAGATACTTACAAGCTTGCTGATGACTCTTATATAGCTGTTCAAGAAATTCTTGTTCAAGACTATCAAGGAGGAACTAAACAAGTTGAATTTAGTATTGGTTCTGGAAAGATAAAACTTGTAGATGGTGATGAAGTTGAAATCAACAATGAAGCTATAAGTCAGATTGATGAATATGACGGTTACAAATTAAATGCTGTTATAACAAATTCATCTACTGATATTGATGAGATTAGACTTGATTGGTTAGCTGATGATGATATGTTCTTAACATCTGAAAGTGATTTAGTAATGCCTGGATTTGAATCTGTAAAATTTGCAATGGGTGATTTTACTGCTCCTAGTGAAGAAAAAACAACTTTCGGAACTGGAGATCCTTTTAGTGTTACAACAGATGTTGAAGATGGAGAAGTCTCAATTGACTTATTCTATCTAAATACTACAGAAGATGGTTTAAATACAACTAATCTTGGTGCTAGTGAAGCTCAACATTTAATAACTAACTCTACAGGTGGAAATAGCTCAATAGTAGATCTTAACTTAGTAAATGAAACATATTTTGTTGCATCTTGGAAATCAGGAAGAGATGCTGAATCATATGTTTATGAATTAAGTAACATCAAAGATAATGGTGGTAAAAATGAAACTACTTTGACAAATCTTGCTGATGGTTCAGATATTGTATTCAGTGATGTAGATGATGATGAGGATGTTGGTAGATTAAGATTAACTCTTACTGCTGCTAATGAATCTGGAGAGACTGCAACTGTAAAGGTTGAGCCTGTAAGTGGAGGTTCTGTTTATACAGATAGAGTTTTCACTGCTGAAGGATTACAATTTAGATTGCCTTACTTGAATGATACAGCAGAAATAAATCTTTATGCTGCAAATAATTCAGCACAATACACTGCTGCAGAAGCATGTGATGCAGCTTTGGCAGATGGAGAAATTTATACTGGAGATGTCCGATATAATTCTTCAGATGACGATTCTGAAACAACCACAACATGTGATACAACTCCATGGGATATGACCTTTACTGAAGAGGATATTGATGGAAACATTGCTAGTGGAAATTCTTTCCAAGTAACTATTAGTGTAGATCCTGACGACGGTATTGAAGCTGATAGTCTTTCTGGTGCTACTGAACGACAAATTGGTAGAACTGGAGATGATTACATAGCATATGTTGAATCAGACCTTGGAACAAGGATTGATTGGACAAAAGATACTAGTGGTCTTGATGAGATGGAAATTACTTATGCTGGAGATGAATCATATGCTTCAGTATTTATCTCAGAAGCTGATGCTACTGTTTCAAGCGGTGACTTAGGTACAACATTATATACTGATACTGAGCAAAGCTCATGGGAAGATAAGAATGTTGTAATTGTTGGTGGTTCATGTATTAACTCTGCTGCTGCTGAAGCTCTTGGAGTTTCTGCTGGTACTTGTGGAGACGCATTTACTGACGCAACTGGTGTAGAATCAGGACAATTCTTGGTTCAAACTGTTGAAGATGCATTTGCATCTGGTAAAACAGCTCTAGTTGTTGCTGGTTACAGTGCTGAAGATACAGTTAAAGCTGCTCAAAATCTAATCGATGGTGAATCTTCTGAAGACGGTGTTTATAGCACTGTTTCAGGTGAACAAGTAGTTGCTGAATAAAGCTAAAAAACACATAATTTAATTTATTTTTTTTATTTTTTTCTTTTTTTTACTCTCTGGCGGAAGCTCTTTAAGGTAAAAGATTAGAAATTTGGTTTAGATGATAGAGAAATTTCTTTATTTTTTATCTGTTAATGGAAACTGGGTTAGAGCGTGGAAGATAAAAGATTAGAAATTTGGTTTGGATGAAGAGAAATTTCTTTATTTTTTAATTTCTATCTTAGCCAGAGAAAATTTATCCAAACAAAAAATTTAAAATGCTCTTTTCTATATTCTTTTATGGAAAAAGAGAGAGTTATGGTTTTTATTGATGGAAGCAATCTATATCACAGTTTAAAAGACATAAAAATCAAAAAGATAAATTTTAAAAAACTACTTTCTTATTTGTCTGAAAATAAATTGCTTATTTCAACTTTTTATTACAATGCATCTCTTGATATAAGTGTAAACCAAGAAAAGTATTGGGATCAGCAAAAGTTTTTCAATTTTCTTAGAAAAATCCCTGATTTCAATGTTGTTTTATGTAGAATGAGAAAACACAAAAATAATAAAAAAGAAAAATTGAACTTTGATGTAAAAGGAGATGATGTTTATCTTGCTGTTGATTTAGTCTCTGGAGCTTATGAAAATCTTTATGATATTGCAATTATTGTGTCAGGAGATGAAGATTTTGTTCCTGCAATTCAAAAAGCGCAAAAACTTGGAAAGAAGGTTGTCAATGCATATTTTAATTCAACATCTTCAAATTATCTAAAACATATCTGCGATGATTCTATTTGTTTAAATAAAATAATCAATAAAATTCAACAATGAATATAAGTGCCCGGTATTGCCGAAGCCATACCGGGGAACATATTAATATTATAAAAATTCTAATCTTTAAAAATCCTTTGGTTTGTAATTATTGAAGATACATTGAAAAGGATGTGTTAGTCTTTTTTTATTAACATATTGCTTAAAAAGAATTAATAAGGACCTAATATTAATAAATTGGGAATATTTAACTCTTTTTATTATGTAAAATTCAAATAATAATCAACTCAACTTTTGCAATATAAATTAAAAGATTTATAAGTAAGAAAATTCTTACTTATTTATGGAAAATCAATTTATAAAAACAATCAAAGTTTCAGATAAAGGGCAAATATCTATTCCTAATTCCTTGAGACAAAAACTTGGGATAAATAAAGGAGATAATTTAATTCTTTTTGAGGCAAATGGAAAATTACTTATTGAAAGGGTTCCAGAATTTTCAGAAAAAATAAAAGATGATTTCAAAGACATCTTAAAACTTTCTGAGGATTCATTTAGAAAAATTTGGAATAATCCTGAAGATGAGATATGGAATTCTTATTTAAAATGAAAATTAATCAAGGAGATATTATTTATTATAATCAAGAAGTTTATAAATAATGTTAAATAACCTTATTTAACAAAGAATAATCAAAAATGGTATTAAAAACTTTTAATCTTAATGAGGATGCTTACAAAGAATTTTCAGAGTTTTGCAAAAAACATGGAATCAGTATGAGCAAACAGATAAACATCTTTATTCAATCTCAAATAGAAGATAAACCTAAAATAAAGAATGAATATCTCAATAGATTAAATAGAATAAGTAAAGAAAGACATTCTAAAACTTTCAGTTCTATGAAAGATTTTGAAGAGCATTTTGAAAAAAATGTATGAATATGATTTCTCAGATAATCTAGAGAGAATTATATTAAAATTATTTAAAAGATATTTCACTCTATAAACAATTAAAAAAGAAAATTCAAGAAATCATAAATTCTAATGAATATTCTATAGAACATTATAAAAATTTAAAACATGATTTAAAAGATTTGAAAAGAGTTCATGTTGGAAGTTTTGTTTTAATATTTAAATTTGATAAATTTAATAAAATTATTCATTTTGAAGATTTTGCACATCATGATAAAGTTTACTAAAAAAGATTCTAAAGATTGTTCTATTATAATTAAAAAAAGATATCTTCTCATAGTAAAAAAATACAAAGGCACAATTATTCTAGAAAACTCCTGAATATGTTAAATTATTAAGTAAAACTCAGGTGTTACCAGTTACAACCCAGGGAACCTGGCAACATTAACTACAAAAATAACACTAAATACCTTCTCTGAAAAAAATTAATAGTAAAAACTTTCAAAACTTAAACATAGGAGTTATAAGGATATTTTCTAATAATAAGAGATTTAAAGGTGCAATTTGTCAAGAAGATTCTGAGTTATATTAATTAAAATTTATTATTTATTAAATCAAACCATTAGAAAATTATTAATGATAAGATAACTTTATTATCAAATAAAACCTAGGAATAACTTTTTAAATTCAAATAACTCTAATTAATCATGAGGAAAATTGTGCAAACAATTTTTGTGCATTTTCCAAATAAAAAACGAGATTATTTATAAAATGAGAAAAATTGAAACAAGATATTCAAAACAACAAAGAGAAAGAAAACAAAAAAGAAATCAATTAATTGTTGGTTTTTTTATTGTCTTTATTTTATTATTTAGTGTTTTTGGATATAGTTTTATGAGTCAAGGAAATTCTGATAATTCTTTAAAAAATATAGAATACAATGGAAATGAATTTATACAAAGAAACAATTACTGGATTTTAAATAATGAAGATGTTCAATTTGCAATACAAAACAATCCTAAAGAAATAGACAATTATTCTAAATATATTCAAGAGGATATCAAGGATATAAATTCTTATTTAAATCAACCACTATATATTTATTCTCAAGAAAATTCAACATCAGCATCTTATGAAATATATTCAAATTTAAATTCAATTGCATTAAGAATTCAACCAGGATGTTTAGAAAATTCTTCTCTTGAATGTGAAGAAGAATGGCCAATCAAGAATTGTGATAATAATCTTATTATTTTTGAAACTGGAAAAACTCCTGCAAGAGTTTATCAAGAAGACCGTTGTGTTTATATTCAAGGAAAAAATTCAGAAGAATTAATAAAAATAACTAATAAATTTTTATTGAATATTTTTAATTTAGATAGATAATATCTAGTAATTCTAACTCAAAAATAAATAAAATGCATTCCTTAAAAAAAGATTAATAGTAAAAACTTTTAGGACTTGAACATA
>CAYWQI010000037.1:0-7820 GCA_964460535.1 Candidatus Woesearchaeota archaeon | reverse complement strand
TCTGCTTCGCCTTCAAAACATCAATCCAAACATCTGCTTTAATTAAGCTCTTTTTATTCTTTCTTTTGTTTTTCTTGGATTTTCCCTTAAACTCTTTCTTATTATAATCTTCATGTTTATATAAAGTAACAGGAACAAACCAACAATTTTTATAAGATTTTTTTAATTCTTTGTTTTCCTCTAAAAACTTTTTGATTCCTTCCCAAATTTCGTCAGCATAAATCTTAAAATTTAAAATTGGATGTTTCTTGTATATCTCTTCATAACTTGTTATTTTTTCAGCATCAATTTCAACATCAAAACTATCAACAAGTTCAAACTCTTTTCCAACATCTTTATAAGGAAAATAAAAATTCCCTGTTTTTAAAACAGTTAATCTTGGCTCTTTAATTTTCTTTTGATTCTTGTTATTCTTAGATTTTTTACTCTCCTTTTTCATAATAAAATAATCTCTTAAATTTTATTTAAACATTTATTAAAACTTTAAAGAGGCAAATACAATTCTTACTTTATAAGAAAAAAATCTTTCTTTTTAACAAATTTTCTTGCCAAGAATAAAACTAAAAGTAAATTACAATCCACAAAGCTTATCTAAATCCCTAATAGTCCTCTTTCTATATTTATATCTCTTGAAATGTTTTTCAGTTATCTTCAAAATTTTCTTAACATATTTTTCCTTAACTTCTCTTTCCATTTTCTTCAATACCCAAATCTTCTATCATAATCTTTATGACTCATCCATTCAAGAATAAGAGTAATAATCTCAACTCTGCTTCCAGTTAAACTATATAATAATCTTATTTTTCCTTTTCTAACAACCATTTCCACAAAGGTACAAACTTTATCTTTCTTTTTATACCAAACCATTCAAATTCTTCTTCTCCACTTTTGTCTTCAGATATTAAAACCAAATTCTTACATTTGAGTTCTTTGCTTGCTTTAACCAATGCTTTAAGCTCTCTTTTTTTAGTATCCAAATTACTCATATCATAACAAACTTGAATTAATTGTTTTATCTTGCCTTTTTCTCTCACAACAAAATCAACTTCTTCTTTCTCAATATTTCTCCAATAAAAAAATTCTTTATCTCTTCTCTTTAATTCAACAGCAACACAATTTTCATAAAGCCTTCCATGATTGTCTGAAAACTTTGTGGATATTGCATTAATAAAAGCATTATCTATAAAATAAAGTTTTTTAGGATATTGCATTTGGTCCTTAACCTTATAAGAAAATATAGGCACACTAAAATAAAAATAAGAACTTTCTGCATGAGAAATGTATTCTTGAACAGTTGATTTTCCAATTTCATACCCCATACTTTTAAGAGTGTTATAAGTCTTGCTTATAGAATATTCTTTTGAATCTAAAAATAACTTAAGCAAAGCTTTTAAAACAATTTCATTTTTAAGATTATATCTTTCTACAATATCTCGTTTTATTACAGTAGAATAATAAGATTGGACTAATTCAAATTTTTTATTTTCATCTTCCAAAACTACTTCTGGCAATCCTCCATAAAACAGATACTCTTTAAGAAATTTCAATAAAACAGGTTTTTGTTTTTCAGAATATTCTGCTTCAGTTAAATCAAACTTTTGGTCTTTAAAACTTAAAAATTCTCTAAAAGACAAGGGAAAAATTTTTATTTCTAAAAACCTCCCCCGAAGTTCTGTAGGAATTTCTTTTTCAGACATTTTAGAAGAAGAGCCAGAAACAAAAATCTTCATATTATAATTATCATAAATTCTTCTCAGCCATTTACTCCAATTAGGAAGATTATGCACTTCATCTAAAAATAAATATTTTAAATCTTTATCAAAAATTTCCTTGGTCGTGGGTAAAACTTCGCTTAAAAACTCTGTTTTCATAGGAATTCTCTCATCTTCAAAATTAAAATGTACTACTTCTTCTTTAGAACTTTTTTCCAACAGTCGTTTTTCAAGAGCATATAAAAGGTAAGTCTTTCCAATTCTTCGAAATCCATTTAAAACAATAATTTTATTGACTTTCATATCAAGATATTCTTTAAAAGAAATATCTCTCTCTTTGACCAAAGGCAAATCCTTTTCTTTCCATTCAATTAATAATTTTTTTATGATTTTATCCATGGTACAATTTTAATATACTTTTGTACTATTTAAATCTTTTGATTTCTAGATATATTAAATCAATCATCTTAAAAAATTAAAGTTTAACTCTCAAATCCTTTCTCTTTAAATATCTCTCAACTAATTCTGGATTCCATATCCAAGTTATAGTTCCGTCTTTATTCATAACAATTTTATTAATATTTTCAAGATAAACTAAAATAATCTTAAAAGTTCTCCATAACATCTTCTTAGGAAGGTTTCTAAAAAGTTCTATTGCAGTAAACTCCCTGTTATTTTTTTCAATAAAATCTTCTACCATTAAAACAGTATCTAATTGGGGTGCACTTCCTTCAACTTTTCCAAGCCTCTTACTTATTAATTCCATAGTGTATTAATTAATACACTGAAGTTTAAATCTTCCTCTTCTCCAAAAAATCTCTTCCAAAACTTTTTATACTCTCTAAACTTTCAACAATCATGCCACTCACAGACGAACAAGCAAATCAAGTAAGACAACAATTAATTTCACAAATTAATTCAACTTTTCCAGAAGATAAAAAAGCTGCTGCTTTAGAACAAGTAAACAACATGTCAAATGAACAACTTGAAGAAATAGTTAAACAATCTCAACAAGCTCAACAAAATTCCTCAAATTCAAATGAAGGTCAAGTTATCTCTGAAGAAAATTCTCAATGCATTTTCTGCAACATCATAAAAGGAAAAATTCCAACTTACAAATTTGCAGAAGATAAAAATGCAATAGCAACTTTAGAAATTAATCCCATAGAAAAAGGACATGTTTTAATTATTCCTAAAAAACATGTCTCAAATCCAGAAGCTCTTCCAGAAAATACCCAGAATTTAACTCAAGTGGTTTCTTCAAAAATCCAAGAAATTCTCTCTCCAAAAAAAATTCAACTCTCAACAACAAATATAACAGGACATGAAATAATTAATTTAATTCCAAATTATTCAGATAAAGAAATTGATTTATCAAAAGCTCAAAGAAAAAAAGCAAATGAAAAAGAATTAAAAGAATTACAAGAAAAAATGTCTATCAATTCCTCAATTCAAGAAAAAACTCCTCAAACAAAAAATCAAGAACAAGAGCAAACAACTTGTCCTTTTTGTCAAATTATTCAAAAACAAATTTCAAGTTATCAAATTGATGAGAATAAATCTTCAATTGCAATCTTAGAAATAAACCCTATTTCTAGAGGACACACAATAATAATTCCAAAAAAACATATAAAAAATAGTAAAGACATGCCATCTCAAGCATTTACATTAGGGAAAAAAATAGCAAAAAAATTACAAAGCAAATTCAAACCAAAAAATGTTCTTGTCTCATCAGGAAATATCCAAGGCCATGAAATAATAAATATACTTCCAATTTACAAAGATGAAAATCTCAACAGCAATAGAGAAAAAGCAGACCCTCAAGAACTTGAAAAACTTCAAAAAATGTTAAAAAAGAAACCTCAAAAAAAATCATCTTCTACAAAAACAAAAAAGAAACCAAAGAAAAAATCTTCAGTTGATGACATAACTATTCCTAAGAGGATTCCTTAAACTTAATTCCTTCTTGCAAAAATTATTCTCTATATCTCAAGGCACAGAATTTGAAATTTTCCACATTAATAGAGCAACAGCGACAGCATTTTTTATTTATTCTTCCTTCAAAATAATCCTAATAAAAACTCCCTATAAAAAAACCAAATACAGATTAATGCCAAATAAGAAATTAAAAAAACAGGAATATAAGGAATTCCTTGTCTAATCAATATTTTCTTTTTATTTCCAAATTTTTTCTTTAAGATTTTTATCTCTTTTTCAGATAAACCTTCCCAACCTGCCTTAACAATCTTGTTTTTTCCAATCCTTAAATCTTTATATAACCAATCTCCAATTGTCAAATTTCCAATAGAAATCCTTTTTATCATGCAAACTTCATCAACAGATTTAGCAAAGAATAACAGTAAATAAAATAAAAATATTAAAATTCCAAAATAAGTTACAAGAAATACCTTAGAAAAAATACCAAGCACAATAAAGGTTGAAACAAATATTAAAACAACAATCCCTCTCCAAGTATGCTTTTTAACTCTCTTGTAAAAATCTTTAGAAAATACTTCCCAATACCTTACAGATAAAAAAATACTCCAAATCAATCCATATATGGCCCCAACAAATAAAAACAAAATTAAGAATAAAATATAAATTCTTAAATCCATAAAAAAAATTCCACTAATTCCTAAAATAGAACCAAGTGCAATCATTAATTTTGCATCTCCACCAGCAAAAACTCTAGAATAATAAAATAAATTTCCTAATACAAAAAATATTCCTAAACCAATTAAACCTGAATAAAAAAAATTCCAACCCACATCTGTTGAAAAAAAAGAATAAAAAAACCTAAAACCAATTGCAAAAATAATTAAAGAAAATCCAATCCAATTATCAACCTCTCTTTTTTTCAAATCTTGAAAACTTGCCCAGACTAACCAGATTATTCCAAGAACAATTAAAAATATCATCTCTATCATTTTTATATTAAATAAGTAATTTTTATAAACCTTCCTTTCTATATTAAAACATGGAAAAAAAGAGTGAAAAAGAAAACAGAAAAAAATATTTTATATGGACATTAACAGCACTTTTGATTTTAGTGTCTTATTTTTTAATCAAACCCTATATTGTTCCTATTATTTCAGGTTTTGTTCTTGCTTATATCTCTCTTCCTATTTATAATTTATTAAACAAAAAAATTTCTCCAATGGAGTCTGCATTACTCTGTATTCTAGTAATTCTAATTGTAGTCCTCATACCCTTGAGTGGAATTGTTACAGGCATAACCCAACAAGCAACAAATTTTTTAAAAGATACAAATCTATCACAAATTTCAGAAATTTCTAATTTTCCAATTATAAAAAACCTTAATCTTGATTTTCAAGAAATAACAAACAAAGGAGTCCAAATTATGATTAATCTCCTAACACAAACTGCAAAAAAACTTCCTTCAATAATTCTTTCATTATTTATAATACTTGTAAGCATATATTATATTTTGATTAATTGGAAACCATTAAGTAAAAATCTTAAAAAATATCTTCCATTTGAAGACAAAAACAAGGTGGCTTCTGAACTTTCATTAGCAACTAAACAGATTATTTATGGTAACTTATTAATTTCCCTAATAGGTTTTATTGTATCAGCAGCAGGATTTTATTTACTTGGAATAAATAATTTCTTATTTTATTCAGCAATTATTGGAATCTCATTGTTTTTTCCAATTGTAGGTCCTGTTTTAATCTGGCTTCCACTTGCAATTTATTATATTCTTATTGAAAATTATCCAATAGCAATAGGAATTTTTATACTAGGTTTAATACTCTCAAATATTGTGGATAATTTATTAAGAATGAAGATACTTGGAAGCAAGGCAAATATAAATCCCCTAATAATGCTTATAGGAATTTTAGGAGGAGTTTCAATGTTTGGAATATTTGGATTTATTATAGGCCCATTAATATTGGTCTATACAATTAAATTATTACAAGAAATTCTTGAATAATAAAAATCAATTTCTTAACATTAAAAGCCTTTTTGCTTTCTTTTTTCCTTCAGGACTTTTACTTAAATTTTCAAAAAATCTTCTTGACATAATTATCTGGCTATCAATTAATGGCTTAACTTTTGATTTCCATTTACTTGGATTATTTTTAACAAATCTCGCCCATCTTTCAATTTGTTCTGCATGTGTTTTATTTCTCATTTAAACCCAACCTTATTTTTTTGATTTTATTTTTAAAATATATTATTTTATCTTCATTAAATTCTCCTTCATAAATAATTCTCAAATGTTTAGCATCTTCAATATCTTTATCACTTTTAAGCAACTCTTCTTTAAAAGCAATATTTGCTTCAATTGAAGAGAAAAAAATATCTAATTTAGTTAAAGGAAATTTTACTCTCTCACTTAATTGTTCATTATCAATTTCATCTTTAGCAAATTTTATTTCCATTTCTGGAGGCGCAAAACTATCTGATTTCCATACATATCTCACACTTTCTCCTTGAGACAAATATAAATCAAATACTTCTTCAGCATCTGATGATTGAATACAATCAAAATTCTTATCTAATAAAGCGCAATGTAATTCTATAAATTTTTCTTTATCTATCTTTTCAATAATCATATCTATATCTTCTGTTCCACGAGTCCTTCCATGAGCAATAGCCACAAAACCAGAACAAACAATATATTTACAATGCTCTTCAACAATCTTACAAAAATCCTCTGCAAATTTATCTAAAATAGTTTTATCATCTACTTCTCTATTCTGAATATAACTCTTTTTTTTATTCATAAAAATATCAAAACAAAGAGACTTTAAATAATTTCTCTATTCAATTCTATTTAGAAATCTCTTTTTTAGTTCTAAACTTTCCACCTTTTTTATAAGGATGTTTTTTCTTTTCTTTATATCTATCCTTTTTTTTATTTCTTTTCTCAGAATCTCCTCTTGGCATTTTTATAATTAACTCCTTTAAAACATAAATAAAACTAGGAATTTAAATGTTTTGGATTATATCTTAAACATAACAAATTGTAAAAATATCTTTAAATAATAAAAAAATCAATGCAAAATCATCCAAGAAAACCTCTGGTTAGATGAATTAAAATTTCTTGTTATTTATTAAATCTAAAAAGAATAAAATTATTAAAAAAATACACAATTATTAAGAGATATGCATTAATTATTTATTAAATTTCTTAAAAAATATTAACTAATTTTGAAACTAAACAAGAATTTTAAAATTAATTTCAATTCAATAAAATAACTCCTCTGTTCTTTAAATTTATGAAAAAATAAGTTCTTAGATTATTATTCTCACTCCTGAACTATAAATAAAAAAAGAATTTCTTATTCTTTTTTAATCTAATGAAGATATCTCTTATCTCCTGATTTTTAATTATTTTTTACTTATTCTTTAGTATAAACTTTAGACCATTCAACATCTTTTATCTTAGTTTCAGAATCATCAGTAGTGCATTGAGACTTATTTAATTCTCCTTGTTTTCCTTCTTCATCCTGAGCATAATAAACAACAAACTTTCCTTCATTATCTTCACAATAAGCTTTTAATTTATCTTTATTAGTAATCAATTCTTCACAAGTATTAACTTCTGTTCCATCTTTATTTGCTACTTTTATTTTATCAGGTCTAAAATTTGCAAAGTTTTTTTCAGCTAAATCCATACACTGTCCAATAGCTTCTTTCTTACAAACTCCAGCATCTTTTTTTTCAAATGTTTTTTCTTCTACTGTTTTATCTGCAACTTCATAAACAAAATTACAATTTGCATAAACCTCTCCACCCTCTGTTAATTCCATTTTTCTATATTGGCAATAACTAATAGAACTATCAAGTAAGGCAGTATTCTTACAAGTCTGAACTGCAATTTCTAAATCTTTAGGTAAATATTCAGATGTGCTTTCTGTACCTTGATAAAAACTCCATACAAAATACCCTGCAATAGCTAGAATAACAACAGCAATGATAAGATACAAAGTTTGATTTTGCATTGCTTGGGCTTTTTTATTCATCTCTTTTTTGCTTATCATCTTAAATTAATTAATAAAAACCCCTTTATAAACTTTTTCCTAATGTTAAGTAAACTTCATAACTTAACATAAAGATTTGCAGGGAAATCTTTTACTC
>CAYWQI010000036.1:0-7930 GCA_964460535.1 Candidatus Woesearchaeota archaeon | reverse complement strand
TAAAAAGACAAAAAATAAAAACCCTTATTTCTTGTTTTAATGAAAGATGAAACCCCTTAAACCAAGTCAAAAAGAAAATAAAAGATATCTCTTGATTAGCTCTGGAAAATTAAAAGACAAAGAATTGCAAAAAGAAGTTGAAAAAGCTATTTTAGAATTTTCTGGGATATTAGGAATGTCAAAATCAAATTTAACTTGGATTACTTTAGATAAAAAATTAAAAGGCAGAGTTATAGCATGTATAGATAGGAATTCAATAAATTTAATAAGAGCAAGTATTGCAGTTTATAAAACAAAAATTCAAGTTGAAAGAGTTTCTGGAACTTTAAAAAGTTTAAAAATTAAATAATCTTTAATTAAACCTTAATCTTTTTCAGTAAATCTTCTTGCATAATCTGCAGATAAATTCTCATGTCAAATATGGTGTTGTGTTTGAATTAAATAATCTGATAAACTCAAAGAATTAAATCTTAATTCATCTCCTTGAATTTTCCGTATCTGGTAACCAAGGCATATTCTTCTTAATAATTTATTATGGCTTTGTTTTAAAAAATAATAAGAAATTTTAATTAACATATTCAGAAGTCTCCTTGGATAATTGTGTCTTTAAATCCATTATTATTATTATTATGATTATTATTAAAAAATATCTCTATAACTTGCTATATTTAAGCTCTGAAAATTTTTATGATTAATTTTTTCAGGGAAGATATTTAGTTTTATTTTTGTATTTAGTGTTACCAGATACAAATTATCTATCTTCTATAGCAATATAAACATCTGTAATATTCTTACCTTTAGAAATAACAAGACATAAGGCATATCTTTAAATATTTATATACTAATAAATATAGCTTGCTAATTAAATAATTCACTTACCAAAAACCTTTTAAATACTTGACTTTTTTAATTAAGACAAGAGAGAAGAAGAAAGATTATAAAGATTATAAACTTCTCATATAAAGGTTAAATTACAAAATGGAAATGCCAATAGATGCACAACATCAAGCAATGGGTTATGACAGGACTGCTACAATGTTTAGTCCTGAAGGTCATCTTTTGCAAGTTGAATATGCAGAAAAAACAGTAAGACTTGGAAGTTCAAGCATAGGAATTGTTTGCAAAGACGGAGTTCTAATAGTTGCTGATAAAAGAATTGAAGATAAATTAATTGTTGATAATTCATCTAAAAAAATACATGAAATTGATGAACATGTTATAACAAGTGTTGCAGGAATAATTTCAGATGCAAGAGTTCTTGTTGATAAAGCAAGAGTATTAAGTCAACAACACAGAATAACATATGATAGTCCAATAGAACCAAAATCTGTAATAAAAGAAATTGCAGATATACAACAACAATTTACTCAATACGGAGGAGCAAGACCTTTTGGAGTTTCAATGATGCTCGCTGGAATAAATGGAAAAAAACCAGAATTATATTCAAGTGAAATAACAGGAAATTATTTTGCTTATTATGCACATGCAATTGGTGAAAAAGATGATAAAATAAAAGAAAAATTAAAAGAGAAATATAAAGAAAACCTAACATTAAAACAAGCAGCAAAAATTTGTATAGATATATTCAAAGAAATAAAAGAAGATAAATTTAATATTGAAAAACTAGAAATGGCTTATATTTCTATTGATAAACCACAATTAAAAAGAGTTGAAGGAAAAGATATTCAGGAATTTATTAAATAAAATGACGCAAACTGAAGCTCGTATAAAAAAAGAAGGAAAACATTTTGAAATTCTTGTAGATATGGATAAAGCACTTGAATTTAAAAAATCAGGCAAAGGAAATTCTTCTGATTTTTTAGAACATGATGAAATTTATGAAGATATCAAAAAAGGAGAAAGAGCTTCAGAAGAAGACTTAAAACAAGCTTTTGGAACTCAAGATATTAATGTCATTGCAGAAAAAATTGTTAAATCAGGAGAAGTTTTAATTTCTCAGGAACACAGAGATGCTGAACAAGAAAAAAGATTCAACCAAGTAGTAGAATTTTTAGTTAGAAATTCTATAGATCCTCAAACAAAAAATCCTCACACTGCTGAGAGAATAAAATCTGCATTAAAAGATGCTCATGTAAATATAACTAACAAACCAATTGAAAGCCAAATGAAAGAGATTCTTGAAAGTTTAAGTAAAATAATTCCTATAAAAATTGAAACAAAAAAATTAAAAATAACTATTCCTGCAATGCATACAGGGAAAGCATATGGAGTAATAACTGAATACAAGGAAAATGAAAACTGGTTATCTAATGGAGATTTAGAAATGATTGTAAATGTTCCTGCAGGAATTCTTATGGATTTTTATGATAAATTAAATTCAGTAACTCATGGAAGTGCATTAAGTGAAGAAATAAATGAAGAATAAAAAATTAAACCAAAACTTTATAAAGCATATTTTGGATTTTATTAAAGAATAAAAAATGAAAAAATTAAGAATTTTACATATTATACAAAAGGAAGGTTTCTTATAAAATGGAAAGAAAAATAGTAATACCTGGAGAGATTATTGAAACAGGAGATTTTTTGCCTGGTGAAGGTACACAAAAAACAGACCAAGGAATTAAGGCAATGAAATTCGGTCTTGCAGAAGAATCTGGAAAATTAATCAAGGTTATTCCACTTTCAGGAATTTATGAACCTAGAAGAGGAAACATAATAATTGGTAAAGTTGAAAACATTATTTCTAATGGATGGTTTATTCAAGTTAATTCAGATGAAAATGGTTTTTTACCTCTTACAGAAGTTCCAAGATTTGTAAGTAAAGACAATCTTGAAGAAATAATGGATTTAGGAGATATGGCAGTTGCTAAAATTTCTACAATAAACAGAAGAGGAATTGACTTGACAATAAGAGGAAGAGGACTTGGAAAAATTGAAGAAGGCATAATTGTTGAAGTTAATCCTTATAAAGTTCCAAGAATAATTGGAAAAGAAGGAAGCATGATAAAATTAATAAAAGATGAAACAGGATGTAATATTACTGTTGGACAAAATGGAGTTATATGGATTAAAGGCCAGGATGTGAAAAGTGAACTTCTTGCAAAAAAAGCAATTTTAGAAGTAGCTAAAAAATCAATGATTGAAGGTTTAACAGAAGAGATAACTAAATGGTTTAAAGAAAATAAAAAATAAAATGACAAAAGAATTTAAAAGACCTGATGGAAGAAAATCAGATGAAATGAGAGAAATTTCAGCAAAAGTTGGAATTGTTCCTAATGCAAATGGAAGTGCAATGTTTCAATCTGGAAAAACAATTGCTATAGCTGCAGTTTATGGTCCTAAAACAATGCATCCTCAACATAAACAAGATAATACTACAGGTTTATTAAGATGTACTTATAATATGATTAGTTTTTCTGTAGGAGAGAGAATAAGACCAAGACCAAGTAAAAGAAGTCAAGAAATTTCAAAAATAAGTGAATGGGCATTATCCCCTGCTTTGATGTTAGAAAAATATCCAAATAAAGTTGTTGATGTTGAAATTAATATTTTACAAGCAGATGCTGGAACTAGATGTGCAGGTATAAATGCTGCTGCTATGGCTCTTGCTGCTGCAGGAATTCCAATGAAAAACATGATATCAAGTATCTCAGTTGGAAAATTAGACAAAGAAATTGTTGTTGACCTTTCTAAAGAAGAAGAAGATTTTGACATTGGAGAAGGTTCTACAGATATTCCATTAAGTTTTACTGATTCAGGAGATATAACTCATATTCAATTAGATGGAAAAATAAATTCTGAAGAATTAAAAAAAGCAATAAAACTAGGACAAAAAGCTTCAAAAGAAATTTATGAAATACAAAAAAAAGCACTAAAAGATGCTTTTAGAGATATTGAAGAACAAGTAAATGAAATAACAAAAAAAGAATAAAATGATAACAACTCCAAAAATAACTAGAGAAAGAATTAAAGAATATCTAAATAATGGAAAGAGATTTGATTCTAGAAAACTAGATGAATTCAGAGAATTTAGTGTTGAACTTGGAGTTTCAAAAAATGCAGAAGGTTCAGCAAAAGTT
This sequence comes from Candidatus Woesearchaeota archaeon, assembly GCA_964460535.1. GTDB lineage: Archaea > Nanobdellota > Nanobdellia > Pacearchaeales > GW2011-AR1 > CAZHMB01. The sequence continues at coordinate 3,890 of CAYWQI010000036.1, read as the reverse complement.
AAAATAGGAGAAACTGAAGTTATTGCAGGAATTAAAATGGATATGACTGAACCATATCCTGATTCACCAAACAAAGGAAATTTAATGGTTACAGCAGAACTTCTTGCTTTAAGTTCTCCAAGATTTGAAAATGGCCCTCCAAAATTTGATGCAATTGAAATTGGAAGAGTTATTGATAGAGGAATTAGAGAAAGTAATGTTATAGACTTAGAAAAATTGTGTATAAAAGAAGGTGAAAAAGTATGGAATATATTTATAGATATTTATTCAATAAATGATGATGGAAATTTATTAGATGCTGCAGGAATCGCTGCAATAATTGCTTTAAAAAATTCTAAAATACCTAAATATGATAAAGAAAATGAAAAAGTAATCCACGGAGAATGGACTGAAGAGAATATTCCAATGAAAAAAGATGTTCCACTTCCTATTACATTCCACAAAATTGGAAATGCAATTATTATAGATCCAACACTTGAAGAAGAAGATATTAGTGAAACAAGAATAACAATTGGTTCATCAAAGGGTACAATTAACTCCATACAAAAAAGCAGGGAAGCAGTATTAACTGAAAAAGAAATGATAGAAATATTAGACAAAGTTGAAAAAAGAAGTGAAGAACTTAATAAAAAACTTGAAAAGTACTTGAAATAAATTTAAAAACTCTAAAAAATTAATATAAGAATGTCAGAACAAATGCAAACTACAGATGATATGGCAAAACCCAGGTATGCTTTAACTCGTCTTGGAAAAGAGTTAATAATGATTGGGATTGTAAATGGAGAATCATCTGGAAGAATTGGAGAGACTCAGAGTGCTATTGAAAAATATAGTCATTATAGAGATTGTGTTAGACAAAAGCATGGAGAAACAATACCTAGAGATGTTTTTGTTGCACTTGACGAATCTATAAGACAAACTTTTGATGAATCAATTTATGAGGGAATATTATAAAATGCAAAAACAAACAACAACTAATGAATTTTCAAAATATGAAAAAGCAAGAATTCTTGGAGCACGTGCATTACAAATTGCTATGAATGCTCCTTTATTAATTAATATTTCTAAAGAGAATCTTGAAAAAGTTAAATTTGATGCTTTAAAAATTGCTGAAATAGAATTAGAATCCGGAGTTCTTCCAATAAATGTGAATAAACCATTTCCTAAAAAAAGAGAAGCTGAATTAAAAAGAGAAAAAGATAAACAAAGCGATGATAAGGAAATAGAAGAAAAAGAAGCTAAAGAAGAAGAGGAAATAGCAAAAGAAGGTGAAATTATGGAACTTGCAAAACCAGAAGACGAAGATGAATCTGAAGAAACAGCAAGTGAAGAATAAAAATATCTTAAATCTTTTCTAAAAATGTGTCTAGTAATCCTAATATCTTTATATAATTAAAAAAATAAATAAAATATCTTCATTGAAAAAAGATGAATAATAAAAACTTTTAGAGATTAAACATAACAAGTTGCAGATATCTTTCCCAACAATAAAAAAATCAAGATACAATTATCCAAAAAATTCTAAGAATATTAATTAAAATTCCTTATTACTTGCTACCTGACTTCGTCAGTTACAAATTTTTACCTATTCCTTTTCGACAGTTGGTTATTTTTAAATAATTTTTACCTAATCTTTAGAAATATCTATTTAATTTTCAGAGTTTTTACTAATTTTTCAAGGGTTTTTATAAAAAATAACTCAAATTAAAGAATTTTTATAAAAAAGAGATCTCATTTTAAAGAATTTAGATGTAACTGTCAGACTATTGAGATATTTTATGAGTAATTTCTATATTTTTTAGTTATATGGCGAAGCCAAGTTGCTAACCTTTAATTCACCAAAATTATCAAACCTTAATTTTAAAAACTCTTATTTCTAATAAGATATATGGTTGTAATTAAAGAAGTTAAAGCTGAATCAATAAAAGATTCAAGAAGAGATAAAACAATTTCTATAACTATCTCATGTAAAATTGAAAATAATATTAAAAAATTTTCATCTAGTGCTCCAAATGGAAAATCCAAGGGAAAAAAAGAATCAAAACCTTATAAAAAAAATTTAGAAGGAGATATAAAAACTCTAAATGATTTTTCTGATTATTTTTCCACAGATGAAATAGAAAAATTTGAAGATTTAAGAAGAATAGAAGACATAGTAGATAGACATATAGGAGCAAATTCTCTTTTTGCACTAGAATCAGCAATTTTAAAAGCACTTGCAAATGAAGAAAAAAAACAAGTTTGGGAATTAATTCCAGGTAGTTCTAAAAAAAATTCTTTTCCTGGATTAGTAGGAAATACAGCAGAAGGTGGAAAACATTCAGATGGCCCAAAAAAAAGTAATAAAAAACCAGATTTTCAAGAATTTCAATTTATAACAAAAACAAAATCAATAAAAGAAGCTTTTGAATTAAACAAAAAATTAAAACAAAAAATTAAAACTGAAATAAAAGAAGCTGATAAAAATTTTACAGGAAAAACAACAGATGAAAAAGGATGGAAAACTAGTTTAAATGACAGACAAGTTATTGGGCTTTTATCAAAAGTTACAAAAGACAAACCTATAAAAATTGGAGTTGATGTTGCTGCATCAAGTTTTTACAAGAGAAAAAAATATACCTATCAAAATCCTCCATTAAAAAGAATTCCAGAAGAACATTATTTTTATATCAAGAATTTAATTGAAAATTTTGGTATTTATTATATTGAAGATCCTTTTGAAGAAGAGGATTTTTCAAATCATGGAAAATTATTAAAAGAATTTCCAAATTCATTAATTGTAGGTGATGATTTAATTGTAACCAATATTGAAAGATTAAAAAAAGCAATAAAAACCAAATCAATTAATGCATTAATTGTTAAGCCAAATCAAAATGGTTCATTATTAAAAGTTGCTGAAATATGTAAAATTGCAAAAGAAAACAAAATAAAAACTGTTTTTTCTCATCGTTCTGGTGAAACTCAGGAATCTATACTTGCTGATTTAGCATTTGGTTTTAAAGCTGATTTTTTTAAATGTGGTATTGATGGCAAGGAAAGAGAAGCAAAATTAAAAAGACTTGTTGAGATTGAAAAATCTCTGGAATAATTTATAATAAGAATTTTAATTTAAGTATGGGAAAAAGGAGCACTCAATCTGAAATAAAATAATGGTTTCTGAAAAAAGAATATGAATTAGAGATTATCGGAATTAGATAAATTAAAAATCCATAATATGAAAATTGTTTGTAAAGTAAAAAAGCGATTGCAACATAAACCAATATTATGAAATATGAGAGGGCGCAAACTAAAGAACCGATTTTATTAAAGTCATAAATTGTTGTGTTGTATCTTTTAATAAAATCGATGTTTCTATGAACCCACAAAAATGCGTTTGATATCTTTGTAGCATTTTTGTCTTTCTTAGAAAGATTCTTTTTTGGCTTACTATAAAAGTAATTCATAATCAGAAATTCAAAAGCTCCGCCAGAGCCAAAAAAGATTATAGAAACAATAAAAAATTTGAGCCCTCCAAAATACATTATTGCAAGAGCCATCAAGATAAAAACAATTTGAAAAAATCTTCCTATAATCTCCTCTTTAGTAATTTTAAACATCTTAAATATATAAAGAAGAAACTATTTATAATCTTTACTAAGAGTGCTCCTCTTTGGGGAGCAAATGAATAAGCACCTAAAATTTCACTTAATCCCTGTTTTGTTCGTCCGAATACTTGGAGGACTTGATTTTTAATGCAACGATACTCGAAGAGCAAAAAATCAAAGTTTTTGACAACGCCGTTTTTATTAATTTTGAAACAATATTTTTTGGGTGGGCAATGTATAAGAGAGACGCACGCTCAATGTCATTAAGTTAAGCAAAATTTAAAAAAAATTATTTCTTATTTTTAA
>CAYWQI010000035.1:0-7976 GCA_964460535.1 Candidatus Woesearchaeota archaeon | reverse complement strand
AATCTAAAAAAGATATCAGAAAACCAAGTAAAACAATTTCAGGAATAACTCCTGTTGCTGTTATGCTTCCTCCTAGAGCTTGTGAGCATGGTGCTTGTACATATTGTCCAAATATGGATGTTCCTCAATCTTATACTCCTAAAAGCCCGGTTGTTTTGAGGGCAAAAGAAGTAGGATATGATTCTTATAAACAAGTAATTAATAGATTAAAAGCATTTAAAGCAATGAATCATCCAATAGAAAAAATTGAATTGATAATAATGGGAGGAACATTTTTACAATATCCTGAAAAATTTCAAGACAAATTCATTAAAGGATGCTATGATGCATTAAATAACATTAATAATAAGAAAAAAAGAAAATCAAAGAATCTAGAACAATCAAAAAAAATAAATGAAAAATCCAATTCAAGAGTTGTTGCTTTATGTATAGAAACTCGCCCAGATACTTGTTCTGACTCAAATATAAAAAAAATGAGAAAATGGGGAGCTACAAGAGTTGAACTTGGAATTCAAATTATTAATAATAAAATATATAAAAAAGTCAAGAGAGGTCACAAAGTACAGGATGTTATCTTAGCTACTAAAGAATTAAAAAATGCAGGATTTAAAATAGGATATCATATTATGCCAGGACTTCCTGGTTCAAATTTTAGAAAAGACTTGAGATTATTTAAAAAAATTTTCAAGAATTCAAAATTTAAACCAGATCAAATCAAAATTTATCCTTGCCAAGTCATGCCTGGTTCTGAATTAGAAAAAGATTATTGGAATAAAAAGTATTCTCCTTATTCAAAAGAAAAAATACAAAAACTTCTTATTAAAATGATGAAACAAGTTCCAAGATATTGTAGAGTAATGAGAATAATGAGAGAGATTCCTCCAGAATATATTGTAGCAGGAACAAAAAGAATTGATTTAAGAAAAGATATTGAAAGAGAATTAAGAAATAACAAAATAAAATTAAAAGAAATACGTTACAGAGAAATAGGGCTTGCAATAAGAGAACTTGGAATTGAAAATATAAATAAGAATTTAAAATTAAAAATAACAAAATACAATGCAAGCAAAGGACAAGAATATTTTATAGAAATAACAAACAACCAAGATATTTTATTTGGATTATTAAGGCTAAGACTTTTTAAAAATAAAGAAAACAATCAAAGAGCAATAATCCGTGAGTTGCATGTTTATGGTCAATCATTAAAACTAAAACAAAAATCACAAGAACTTGCAAGCCAACACAAGGGATTTGGAAAACAACTTCTTAAAAAAGCAGAAGAAATTTGCAAACAAAAAAATGTTTCTGATATAAAAATAATCTCTGGAGTTGGTGTTAGAGAATATTACAAGAGATTAGGATATAATTTAACTTCTAAAGAAGATGGAGAATATATGATTAAATATATAAATTAAATTATTCATACCTAGTAACTAAAGCATATTGTTCTTCATAATCTTATTATTCCTAGGATTGATAAATAATAAGAAATTTTAATTAATATAATCAGAAGTTTTCTAGATAAATGTTTCTTTGATATTTTTCATAGTATATGTAGATATTTTTAATCTATTTCTCTTAAAGTCTGAAAATCCTTGTTATTATCTTTACTTTTAGTGACTGAGGTTTCAATTTTCTTTTGTTTGTTAATATTATCATTTACTACTTTTGTTATTAGATAACTCTTATATTTTTATCTATAATTGCTCTATTTCATAGATTCAACAAAATTTCTTTGATAACTGTGCCCTGATATTTTTTACTATTGAGAAATATGGTTGTAACTTGTTATGTTTAAGTCCTGAAAGTTTTTACTATTAATCTTTCTTTAGAGAATGGAGTTGTTTTATTTTTGTAGTTAGGATTACTAGATAAAATTATTCTACAAGTTCATATCTATTAGAATTTAAATTCCAAGCATTAAAAGAAGAAAAAGGGACAAAAACATATTCAACTGAAATATCTTCTAATTTAAAATCTCTTTCCCAAGATTCATACAACCTTGAAATATTTCTTGAAGAACATTTATTTCTAATATTAATAAATGCCCTATTATAATCCTTAGCCCATGAAAAATTATGAATCCTAAAAACAGGGGGACTTTTGCTATATCTTTCAATAGTATTCAACATATTTTCCACATTTTCTTTTAAATCTTCCTTTTCAATAGAAGATTGTAAAATCAAAACCAATGAATTACGTGTTCTAAGATTAATAAATTTTCCATGTATATCACCTTTTTTATGTTCTAATAAAAATATTGATTGATTAAAACAATAATCTGGAATAGGTGATTCTCTTATCTCAAAAGGCTCCATTTCATCTACTCTTAAAGAATTATAATAATTACCCCTAGAAATATCTAATAAACCTTTTAATCTAATTAATTCTTGTTTTACATTCATTTTAATTTGGGAATTTATAAAAGAGAAAATTAAATTAAAATTTGAAATTCTCCAAGTTCTTTTTTTAAAGCTTCCAAAACTTTATTAGAAAGTTTTACTTCTCCTTGATTTTCAGATAAAGCTTTATTAACTTCCTGCATTGTTGCATTTTCAATTTTTCCTTTATTTGAAATTTTCTTGACTTTACCTTCAATAAATAAGTAAGTATTTTCTAGAGTATTTATTATCTCAGCTTTTTGAAAATTCTTGTTCCCTGGATTTTTATATTCAATAATCATACGATTTTTTTCTAGATTAGCAAGATCACATCTTTGAGTATATTCAATTAAATCATTAATAAGAAGAGTTGCATCTTTTCTTGCTTCATCAACCTTATGTGCATTTAATTTTCCTTTTTTAACATCATTTCTTGCTTTGATAATTTTATTTAAAATATTCATATCTTTTTTAGGAAATTTGCCTTTTTTTACAAAATCTTTTTCAAATCCTTTGATAATTGTCTCTTTTGAATTTTTGCCTGTAATTGTTTTTAATAAACCAATAACATTCTGATATAAATCTTCAATTGTTTTTTCATGTGAACGTTTTTCTATTTCTTTTCTTAATCCTTTTAATCTTTCCATATATTCATCTGCTTGTTTAACTAAATTATCAATTTTACTTCCATGAATCTTTATTTTTGGATTATCTTCATATTGCTTAAATAATTTAACTATGTCCTCAAGAATTTTAATTTCAGATTTTTTTAACATTTTTTCTTTTTTAACAAAAATTTCATCCATTAGTTTTGGAGTTTCTTTATGTGTTGGTGGAGGACTTCCATATAACATAACCAGGGCTTGACTTGGATTTAAAACACTATAATAAACATCAACCATTGCATCAATAAGTCTTCTATCAATCATTTCTTTAGTTTTTTCAGAGGATTTCATAAACATATCAATAGCTTCAGAACTTGGTTTAAGTTTTCCCATCTTCAAGAGTGCTTTCCAAGGCATAAACGTTCCTCTATCATATAAGGGAACACCATCTCTAATAAAAGTAAACATTACTGGATGAGCATCTTTTACTGCATCCCAAAATTCTGTTAAAAGCCAAGTCTGAACATGAAGAGTATTTTTTACTCCTGCAAGTGCTGCTGCTTCAGAAACTTGCTGATAAATCATTGTTCTTAATCTTTCTTTTAACTCTAACCTTGGCATTCTTTTAACATCAGTATCATTAATAATAATTCCAATGTCAATTTCTGCTTCTGGGCTCATTTTTCCTCTAATAAAACTTCCATAGGCAACATAACTTACAACATATTTATCAAATTTCTTTAAAACCATTGACTTGTGAATCTCACTTATTCTTAAAGCTCCAAGAAACCCATCCTTGTCATAAAGAGGATAAGACATACCAATAGCATTTGTTAAGTCAAACTTACTATCAAAACAATTATTCCAAATATCTACAGGAGTTTTAATCTGAAGCCAGACTTTTTGTTTAAGTTTTTCAAGTTCCTTAACTATTTCTGGTTTTATTTTCTGTATTTCCTTGAAATTTGATTCTGGAATAATCATATATAAATGAGTAAATTTTTCACTTTCTTTAGGAATTTCTTCTTCTTCAATAAAAAGTTGCAATGCTTGAGGAGGTAGAATACTTAATGATTGGGTGAAAGGATATTTCTTAACAATAAAATTCTTAATTTTTTCTAATTCTTTTTTCTTTTCATCAAGTTCTTTTTTAGATTCTCCTGAAGGAGGGTTTGGTATTTTGTTTTCAGGTAAAATAGAACTTGTTTTATACTTATTATTTAAATTCATTTCAGGAATAGAATTATTTTCAGATGTTTTATCTGGCTCTTTATTAGATTTCTTTTCTTTATCCATTATGTTTTTTAAAGTAGAATTTTGTTTTTAAATGTTTTGAATAAATATAAATAAAAAGCAGAAACAGAAACCTTTTTAATATGAAATGAATATGAATAATTCAGGGTCCAATGGTATGAAACCCTGAGAAGCTGATATACCATCGAACTTTAATACTATTCAAGGTCCCATAGTCCAATGGCTAAGACGACTCGTTTACACCGAGTAGACCGAGGTTCAATTCCTCGTGGGACCATTTATGTCTTTATTTATATTCACGAGGAATTTTCAATTACTTCAACTTTCTATTTGAAGTTGAATGTTTCCAAAATTTAGTTTAAATTTTTAGAACCTCGTGGGACCATTTATGTCTTTATTTATATTCACGAGGAATTTTCAATTACTTCAACTTTCTATTTGAAGTTGAATGTTTCCAAAATTTAGTTTAAATTTTTAGAACCTCGTGGGACCATTTATGTCTTTATTTATATTCACGAGGAATTTTTTAAGTTTTTCTTATAACTTTTTTAAAAAAACCATCTTTTTTCATTAATTTTTTTATTTTTTTCATATTTTTTATTGTTTCTGAATATCCTAGATTTATTCCTTGTTTAATTTTTCTAAAATCTTGAAATTTTATTTCTTTTGTATTTGGAGTTAAAATAAATGTATCTTTTTGGTTTAATAAAAATTTTAATTCTCTTGAATGTATTAAGAAAAAAGATTTAAATAAAATTTCAGATAATTTTGGAATTTTTTCTTTATTTTGCTTAATATTAGCAGAATCATAAATAGGCTTTATATTAATGTTTTCTTCTAGATTAATAGCAAGAATTTTTTTTGTTTTGTTATCTTTTAATACTTTTATTGGAAGATTATCTATTAATCCCCCATCTACTAATATTCTTTTATTATTCTCTACAGGTTCAAAAATTCCTGGAATAGAAATACTTGCCCTTATTGCTTTTGCCAAATCTCCTTTATTAAAAATAATTTCTTCAAAATTTTTAATATCAATTGCATTAATAAATAAAGGTTTTTCAAGATCTGAAAACTTTTTATTATCTAAAATTTTTCTAAGATATTTTTCAAGTTTATCTCCTTTTAAAATTCCTCTTCTTGAAAAACCAATATCAATTAGGTTTTTCCATGGTGTCTCATAAATTTTTCTTTCTATTTCCTTAGGTGAATATCCTAGACAATAAAGAGCACCTATAATAGCTCCCATGCTTGTTCCTGAAATAGCTTCTATTTGAATATTATTTTCTTCTAAAGCTTTTAAAACTCCTATATGTGCAAATCCTTTAGCACCACCACCTCCCAAAACCAAGCCTATTTTTTTTCTTTTAAACATTTTTCTTTAGATATTTTATATTATTTAAATGTTCTCCAAATCAACAATACTCGTCTTAATTTTACTTCAACTTTCTATTATTAAAAAATTACGTGTCTGGTAACCAAGATATATCCTCTTTAATAATTTCCTGTTTCACAGAGGCAATGAATAATAAGAAATTTTAATTAATGTCTTCTGAAGTTCTTTTGGATAATTGTGCCTTTAAATCCATTATTATTAAAAAATATCCCTATAACTTGCTATATTTAATCTCTGAAAATTTCTACTATTAATTTTTCTTTAGAGAATGGAGTTGTTTTATATTTATATTTAGTGTTACCAGATACAAAATTACAAAACCTTTAAAACCCTCTCTCTTATTTCTTGTTGTATGGAACAACAAGAGTTACAAGTCAAAATAAAAAAACTTCATCCAAATGCTAAAATACCACATTATGCAAATTTCGGAGATGCAGGAATGGATATTTATGCTATTTCTAAAGAAGAAAATGAAAAATATATTTCTTATAAAACAGGATTAAGTTTTGAATTACCTCAAGGACATGTAATGTTAATTTTTCCGAGAAGTAGTTTATCTAAAAAAGACTTGGTTCTAGCAAATTCTGTAGGAGTATTAGATTCAGGATATAGAGGAGAACTAGAATGTAGATTTAAAAAAATTGGAAATAAAAATGAAATTTATAATATAGGTGAAAAAATTGGACAAATAATAATTCTGCCTTTTCCTAAAATAAATTTTCAAGAAGTAGAAAAATTAGATGAAAGTTTAGATAGAGGAGGAGGTTTTGGTTCTACAGGAAATTAAAATGTTAATCTCAAGATGGAAAATAAAACAAACAATTGAGGAGCAATCAGTTAGAGAAGAGACCCAAAGAGGCATGCAACCTTCATTAGCTCTTTCTTGTTTTCATTCTCTAAGAAAAGAAAATATTCCTGTAGAAGATACAAAAACTTATTGCGAAGAATGTGTTCATTATAGAAAAACTTGTGAACCTTATCTAAGATCTTTTGAAATTAAGGAAAAACTCCACAAAGAATATTAAAATGTTTATAGACATACACTCTCATCTAGAAATTGTAAAAAATTTAGAGAAATCTATTGAGAATTCAAGAAAAAACAATGTTAAAATAATTCTTACTGCAGGCACAAATCAAAAAACAAATCGTCTTTCTCTTGAATTCGCAAAAAAATATCCTGAAGTTTATTCTTGTTTAGGATTATATCCAACAGATGCTTTAAAACTATCTGAAGAAGAAATTAAAAAAGAAATTCAATTTATTAAAGAAGAATTTAAGAAAAATCAAAAAATTATAGCTATTGGAGAAATTGGATTAGATTTAAAAGAATCATCAAGGGAAACTTTAGAAAAACAAAAACAAAATTTTTCAAAAATGATTAAACTAGCAATTGAATTAGATATTCCAATTATAGTTCACGCAAGAAAAGCAGAATTGCAAGCAATTGAAGTTATAGAAAATTTAACTAAAAACACTAATTACAAGAAAATAATAATGCATTGTTTTATGGGTAATTTTAAATTAATTAAAAGAATTATAAAAAATAACTGGTTTTTAACAGCTCCAACAAATATAAAAAACAGCCAGCATTTTCAAGACCTAGTTAAAATAACACCTATAGAACAATTATTTTGTGAAACAGATAGTCCTTTTTTACATCCGAATAAAGAAAAAAACAATATTCCAGGAAATGTTCTTGAAAGTTATAAAAAAGTTGCTGAAATTAAGGGTCTTGAATTAAAACAAACTGAAGATTATATTGAAAATAATTATAAGAAGGTTTTTAAGAGATAATTTATTTTAATTACTAGGCGTGGATAGTTTAGTGGCAGAATACGACCTTGCCAATTCAAACCTTTTGGTGTTGGATTTTGTCTTTCATCATAGGGAATGATAACAAAAAGGTTGTGACCCGGGTTCGAATCCCGGTCCGCGCATGCATTTAAATAAATAAGGGATGAGAACCCGAGGGTTCGATGAGCAAGTCTGGGAAATTATATTCTGAAAGTAAATATAAGAAATTTGAGCAGGCTTGGGAACTTTCCATGTCAGCGCATGCTTTATAACAATTTTTTATATAAATCATCAACTTTCTTTATTATTTGTTTTAATGTACTCCTCATAGCTGTTAGAGAATCTCCATGATGGTCTTTTATTTTCCAAACAATTACTTTATTGTTATACATCTTATTCTTGAATAAACTTGGAGGAACATCATCTGCAACAATAATAATCATATCTTGCCATCTTAACAGATGAGTCGTTATTGGTTTTATTTTACCATTAATGTCTATTCCGAGTTTAGAAAATATCTTAACTCTCTTTTGAAAAGATTCTGTT
>CAYWQI010000034.1:2739-8005 GCA_964460535.1 Candidatus Woesearchaeota archaeon | reverse complement strand
CACTTGCTGATATGGAATCTTCAAGAGTGTTTAAACAAACAGCAAGGCAGAGGAAGAAAGATTTTATTAAGAGTGTATTTACTGGAAGAGTTTTTAAGAATATTAAAAAGAGTCTAAAAGAACAAGATGATTTTGAGGATTTGGGAGATTTGGAATGAATGGGTTATTGGAATAATTAGAATGAGGGAGGTGATTGGGGTTATGGGGATGATGGTTGGAATGATTGAGAATATGGTGATTGGAAAAAAGACAAAGAAGAGGGATGGGAGATATAGAATGAGAATGATGGTTGGGATGAGAATGATGGTTGGAATGATTGGGTTATTGGAATTAGAGAGGTTATTGGGATGAGAAGGATTATTTGGATGAGAGGAATTTTTAATATTTAGGAGAATAATTAAGAGATTGATAATAGATAAAATAATTTGTTAATATATGCAATGAAATTTTTATAAATAGTTTCCTCTTATATATATAGAATGACAAATAAAGAATTTTGGTTAGAGAAAGTTCAGAATTCACAGGAAAAAAGGTTTCTAAAATTTAATTTGTAATTCTCAATATTTTTGTATTGGGATATTGGGAATTAGGAAAAATCTAGAAAAGATTATTTTTTCTTTGAAGTTTTTGATTTGGTTTTTTGATTTTTGGTTTTTTCAGGAATATCAGTCTTTATATGAACATCTTTTAATTGTTGTTGTGAGATTTCTGAAGGAGCTCCTACTACTAAATCTTTAGCTTCACGATTTTTTGGAAATGCAATCATTTCTCTTAAATGTTTTTCTCCACAAAGAACCATTAAAAGTCTATCAAGTCCTGGAGCTATTCCTCCGTGAGGTGGAACTCCGTATGAAAATGCTTTTAATAAATGGGAAAATTCTTGTTTTTGTTTTTTTGTAAAACCTATGAGGTCAAATATTTTTTCTTGTATTTCTGAATTAGAAATTCTTACACTTCCTCCTCCTACTTCAAATCCATTTAAAACTAAATCGTGTTGAAGAGATTTTGCTTTTTCTGGAGCAGTATCAAGTAAAGGAATATCCTCAGGTTTTGGAGAAGTAAACATGTGATGGCTTGGAGCTAGTTCTTTTCCTGCTCCGTGAAAAAAGTCTTCTTCAGATTGTTTTTCAAATAAAGGAAAATCAATAATCCAACAAAATCCAAGTTCATTTTTGTCTTCTTTGTTGTTTCTTATATCTGGGCTGTCTGTTTTATATTTTTTTATTGCTTCTTCATAAGGTATTCTTGGAAAAGGAATTTTAGTTATTGTTTTTTTAGGAAAGAATCTTTTTACAATTTCAATCATCATTTTTTCTGTTAAATTCAAAATATCTTCTTGTTCAACAAAACTCATTTCAATGTCTATTTGATAAAATTCTCCAGGACTTCTATCTATTCTTGCATCTTCATCTCTAAAACAAGGAGCAATTTGAAAATATTTGTCCATTCCTCCTACCATTAGTAATTGTTTGTATTGTTGAGGTGCTTGAGGAAGAGCATAAAATTTTCCAGGTGAATTTCTTGAAGGAACTATAAAATCTCTTGCTCCTTCTGGAGTTGATTTTGTTAATATTGGAGTATTTATTTCTAAAAAATCTTGTTTATCAAGATAGTCTCTAATGAATTTTATAATTTTATGTCTTAGAACCATGTTTTTCAACATTTTTGGTCTTCTTAAATCCAAGTAACGATATTTCATTCTTGTTTCTTCATTAACATCTTCATCTGAAAGATTAAATGGAAGTAAATTTGATTTTGAGAATATCTTGAAGTTTTCTATTTTAATTTCTATTTTTCCAGATTCTCCTAAATCCTTGTTTTCAGTTCCTTTAGGACGAGATTTAATCTCCCCAGTAATAGAAATACAAGATTCTGTTGTTGCAGATTTTGCATTTTCAAAATCTGGAGATTTTTTAGTTATAACTGATTGCACTTTTCCATATCTATCTCTCAAGTCTATGAACATAACATTTCCGTGTTCACGAATAGTGTCTATCCATCCTGTGAGTGTTACTTTTTGCCCTTCAAGTTTTTCTGACAAGTCATTTGTTTTATGTGTTCTTAACATCTTAATTTATTAAAAAAGAACTAGAGAATTTATAAAGATGTTGGTTTGGTTTTTTATATCTATAATTTGGATAAGGTTTTTTTAAATATTCTCTTAGATTATTCCAATCACACATCCTAGACCCTGTTTGTCTTAAAAAGGATTCTATTCTTCTTTGTTCAATGCAGGACACTAGTCCTTTTTCTACTTTCTGAGAAATCTCTTTTTTAATTGCTCTTTTTTCAGAATAATTTGGAGGATGATTTTTATTTAATTTTCTTTTTAAATTTGAATGCTTCATTTTTTAATTAATTTGCATTTAAAACAAATTTTATTTTTTCTTTTTTTTGGATTTCTTTTTTCTTTTTTCACCTGATTTGACACCTGCCTTGACATGTTTTTTTGTATTTTCAATTTCTTTTTCTTTTTCTTTATTCCAATAATATTTTAAATGTCTTGTTTTGTTTGAGATATGTTTTTTTAATAAACTTGAACTTATTATTCCTATTAAATAAAATGCAAGAGCTATTCCAAAAAATGAAAAAAACATTGTAAAGATTTTTCCTGTTGGTGTTTGTGGATACAAATCACCATATCCAATAGTTGTCATTGTTATTACTGTAAAATATGTTGCATCAAGTGAATTCCATCCTTCAACTTCTTGATATACTTGGTTTCCTGTAAAAATAAATAATAAGAAGATTATTAATGTTAAGAATATATGCAAGTGAATTTTCATATTAGTTTTATACCTCTTTTTTATATTTATAAAGAGATATTTAAATCTTCTGATTTTAGGTATCTGGTAATTCTAACTACAAAAATAAATACGTTTTTTAAAGCAAGATTAATAGTAAAAACTTTCAGGACTTAAATTTCATAATTTGTAGAGATATTCTCTCATAATAAAAAATATCAAGACACAGATATCCAAGAAAACTTGAAAAAATATTAATTAAAATTTTTTATTGCCTATCAAATCTAGAAAGAAGGAAATTATGAAAAAGAATGTGCTTTTTTTATTAGATAAGATTTTAGTTTTTATATTTTAATATTTTTTCAATAATTTCTCTAGCAGTTTTTCCATTAATTTTTCCTTTAAATTCTTTCATAATAAGTCCCATATAAGCATTTGGATTTAAACCTGGCTTGTTTTTAAGAATGTTTCTAATTTGTTCTTCTATTTTATTTATATCTATTTTTTCAAAATTTAATGCTTGTTTTAAAGGAATACCTGAGGCAATTCTATTAAGAACTTCTTGAATTTGTTCTCTTTTTATTTTTGATTTTTTATAGTTTTCAAGAATTTCTGCAATAGTGTCTTTGTTTAATAATAATTCAATTTCTTGTTCAGAAAGGTTTTTATGTTTTGCAATTTCTTTTGGCCAAATAATCAATGTTTTGACAATTAAATCTGGTTCATGAGTTATTTCAAGAAGTTCTTTATATTCTTGAAGTTTGTTTTCTTTTAATAAAACCTTGATTAATTCTTGATTTAATCCTTGTTCTTGCAATTCTTTTTTTATTTTACTTATTAATTTAGGAAGTGTTTTTTTAGAATCATCTATTTGTTGTTTTGAAATTTTTAATAATGAAAGGTCTGTTTCAGGATACATTCTTGAGCTTCCTGGAAGTGGACGAAGATATTTAGTTGAAGAATCTGGAAGGACATTTCTTACTTCATTAATAACTCCTTTTTTTAGTAATTGGATTCTTGGCCATAAGGTATTTTCTATTAGATTTCTTGTTTTGTCTTTTTTTCCAAGAATTAAAATCCATGCATCATTTGAATTTATTTTAAGTTGCTTTTCAATTTGAGAAATTTCTGAATTTGAAAAAGAGTATTTTGATAAGTCTTCATCACTATGAATCATTCCTTTAAAACCCCGAGTTTTAGCATAATTTGCAAGTTCTTTTCCTAGATGCAAATTAGAAGTTAATTCTTTTTTTAATTGGTTTTTTAATCCAGGAATTTTAAATCCTAGAAATTTTTGTTTTGATTTAATAGCAGATTGCATCCAAGCAATTTTTGGTTTTATATCCTGTGTTAGGTCTTTTATTTCTAGATTGTTTAATTTAATTGTTTTTAATTCTTGAGAGAGTTTATTTAGAGATTGTTGTCTTTGAATTTCGTTTTTTATTCCTTGAAGGAATATTCTCATGTCTTGCATTCCTTTTATTTCTACTCTATTTCCATTTTGAATTGAAATATTTATGTCTTGTCTTATTGTTCCTATTCCTCTACGAACTTTGCAACTTCTTAAAATTTCTCCTATTTTTAATGCAGTTTCTTTAGAGTGTTCTGGAGATTTTAAATCTGGAGAAGTGACAATTTCAACTAAAGGAATTCCTAATCTATCTAAACGATATGTTTCTTTATCTGGTTCTCTAGAGATATTTCTTGCAGCATCTTCTTCTAGATAAATATATTCTATTTTAACTTTTCCTTGACTTGTTTCTAAAAATCCATCTCTGGCAATAAGAACTGTTCTTTGAAATCCGCTTGTATTAGAACCATCAATAACTGTTTTCCTCATTATTTGTGTTATTGGTTGTATCTTGCAATTTAAATGCAAGGCAATATGAATTGCTGTTTTTAAAGCATCTTGATTTATTTCTCTAGGAGGTTCTTCGTCTAGTTCAATCAAGCAAGTTGTATCTTTGTAACCTTGGTAAAAAAATTTCTTTTTTAATGAGTTTTGAAATAAAACAGCAAGGTCAATTTCTCCAGATTCTCCAGGAACTGCATGAAGTTTTCTTTCAACAACATAATCTGGTTCTTCACTTCTTAAAATAGAAGGACAACGACAGAATAGTTTTCCAGAATCTAGTTGTTGATGTATTTCTAAACCTGCTTTGAATTTTATTTTTGAATAATCTGTTTCTTGTTGCATGTTTGAAATAAATTAAAGAAGTATAAAAAGTTATTGGGATGGTTTAAATAGTTTTTATTTTGAAGGAAGCTTATTATAGTTTTTTAATCTAATATCAAAAAAGAATTATTTTTAATGATCTTTTGTATAAGGCAAGGAATAACCATTTAAGACCCGATTTTCAAAATCAATATGCATATCTAGTTTTTTTTCTAAATTTTCTATTATTTTAGGTACTAGAGGGGTTCCATAAGGATATTTTATTGATGAGCGACCTTGTTCATACCACTCATTTAACGCATCTTTATCTTTTTGCGAAATAATTTTTGACATAAAATTTTCTCTC
>CAYWQI010000034.1:0-2639 GCA_964460535.1 Candidatus Woesearchaeota archaeon | reverse complement strand
AAATTTTCTCTCTTTTTCAATTTTTTCAGGAGTCCCCATAGAAGAATTTTCTAAATCAACAACCCCAATACTTGTTTTTCCTGAAGGAGTAAAAATAACATGTCTTGAATCATAGTCTGAATGCAACAGCTGCTCTGCTTCTTTTATTGCATCCAAAAATCCTAGATGCAATGCACATGCAGGATATAATGGAAGAGGGGTTTCTTGATCATCAATTATTACTGGAGTAGTTCTTTTTAATTGGGAAAGGTTTTGTAATTCATATCCATTTAAAAATTCCATATATAAGGAAGTTTCATCAGCATTTAAATTGCCAAGACCCATTACCTTAGGACTTCTTACATCCAAATCATTAACATCAGAGTATTGCTTCAATATTTCTTCCCAAATTTTAAGTGCAAGATATTCGTAAAGAGTTTTATGAGGGGATCTTTTTTTTGTTTTTTTAATAATTCCTCCAGAACTTGCTAAGTGAATATTTGAACTTTTTCTCTTAATTGAATCATATTTAACAAATCCTCCTGGAATAGTTTTTCCTAATTCTTCATCTTCTAGGATTAATTTTGTTTCTATTTTTGATAGGTTTTCCATACCTCTTATTATGCTCTTATCTTTTTAAAACTTTCTATTTTGTCCTTATTGCATAGTTACAACATTTGTTTAATTTTCTGGCTTTAATTATAAAAACATTTAAAATCTTGGTTTTTTTATATTTTATATGGTTAAAGCAAAAAAAGAGAATAAAAAAGAAAAGAAAATGTTTAATAAAAATCAAATTTCTATTAAGAATATTTTAGGAAAAGGAAAACATCCGGTTTTTTCAACTCCTAGAACTTTTGGAGAAAAGGTTTCAGATGGAATTACAAAATGGGCTGGAAGTTGGACATTTATTTTAAGTTTTGCAGTCTTCTTAGTAATTTGGATGTTAGTTAATGGATATTATCTTGTTGTATATTCTCAAGGAAAACCTTTTGATCCTTTTCCATTTATTTTATTGAATCTTGTTTTATCTTGTATTGCTGCATTTCAAGCTCCAGTAATCTTAATGTCTCAAAATAGGGCTTCAAAAAAAGATAGAATTAAGGCAGAATATGATTATGCTATTAATAGAAAATCAGAAAGAGAGATAGGAGAGATAAAAAAGCAACTTAAAAGAATGGAAAGGAAATTATAGTATTTCACTAGGAATTGTTCTTTGTATTTTGTAACACTTTTTTAATAAAAATCTTTTGCTTAGTAAATTTAGAGAAATTTAATTTTTTATTTTGAGTTACAATACTATTTTTCTAATCTTTTAGAAATTTCTTTAGAAAAATTATACAACATTTTTTCTTTAATAATTTTTTTGTTCTTACTCCAATCTTCATGTCCTAAAACCCATGAAAGTTTGACAAGAGCTGTTTCTGATAGCATGTCATTTAAATATATAATTCCTGTATCAAGCAATTCACGACCATTTGAATAAACAAAGGGATTTGTTCTTCCATTAATGCATTGGGTTGTTGCACAAACAATAATTCCTGATTTTTGAATTTGTTTAAGTTTATTTGTCCATGAAGTTCTTGAACGTTTTGTTGGAGCGTGTCCTAGTCCAGACATTTCTAAAATAAGTCCATTGTATTTTTGTTTTTTATAAAAATCCAAAATTTCTGGGGGTTGTCCAGGATAAATTTTTATCAAGGCAACTTTGTTATTAAATTTTGTATCTATCTTAATTTTATTTTTTGTATTTCTGGTTTTAAAATTTTGATTCAAGATATTAATTGTTTTGTTTTCAGGATTTATTCTTGCTAGAGGTTTAGAATTAATTGATTGAAAAGCATCTCTTTTTGAGGAATGATTTTTTCTTACTTTTGTTCCTTGCATAACATTGCAATAATTATCACTTGAATTTGCATGCCCAACTAAAACAACTTCTGCAATATTTGAAATTGCTACAAGACCTGCAGATTTTAAATTTAAATTAGCATCTGAAGAAGCTCTGTCTATTGATCTTTGACTATAGGTTAAAACAACAGGTTTATTTAAGTTTCTTAACATAAAACTCAAAGCAGAAGCAGTATAATGTAAAAAATCTGTTCCATGAGTTATAATAATTCCTTTGATGTTTGGGTTTTTAAGAAGTTTTTCTGCTGTTTTTGCAATTTTTTTCCAGTCAAGATAATCCATGTCTTCAGAAGCTTTCATAAAAGGGATTTCAATTTTAGTAACATTAACAATATCAAAAAGTTCTGGATAATATTTAAATAAATCTTTAGTTGAAGTGAGCCAATCAACTCCTCCTTTTTTTGGATTAAGTTTAGCAGCAATTGTTCCTCCTGTAATAATCATTCCAATATCTGGCTTGTCTTTTGATTTAGAAATTTCTTGTTCTTTTGTTTTAGATTTTTCTTGGAAGTATTTTTTTAAAACCTTAATTTTTAATATGTCTTTTTTATTTAAACCAATATTATAACCTGAATCTAGTTTTAATAATAAAATTGATTTTTCATTCTCTGGACTTTCAAGAAGAGTTCCTTGATAGATTATTTTTGAAAGCTCTATTTCTATTAAATCTCCTGGAAGAGCATTTGATCTTTTTAATTGAGTTGTCATGATATTCTAAATTTAAAGAAGTATAAAAAGTTATTGGGTTTTAG
>CAYWQI010000033.1:4649-8048 GCA_964460535.1 Candidatus Woesearchaeota archaeon | reverse complement strand
AACAATCTCATGAGCTTCTTCAACAAGAGTTGGCCTAGCATATTTAAAAATAGTTTTTTTAAGTATTTTTGAATCAATTTTTTGAGTTTTTCTTACTTCTTTAATCTTAGATAAAATTATTGTAATAACTAAGAATCTTGCAATAGTACTTATAATAAAAATAAAAAATAAAGGTTCAATAAAATCAAGAGAAACAAACCTAATTAATAAAGCCCCAAAACCAGCTCCAAAAAAAATTCCCAAGCCATTTAAAACATTATAATAAGAAACCATCTCTCCCCTATTTTCAATATTTAAATTATCATAAAGAAAATTTCCAGAAGCTAAATTAAAACCAGCCCAAGCAACACCTGCAATAAATCCTGGAACAATAGCAAGATAAAGCCAATTAGGAGAAATCATCCATAAAAGCGGAATCCAAGGAATTAAACCCGCAGTCAAGCTCATAACTTCATAATTACCAAACTTATCTGCAAGCAAACCCCAGAGATCAATAACAAAAAGTGAAAAAACTGTTGCTGCTAAAGTAATCACCATATAAATAAAATAATTAAAACCAAGATATCTTAAAAGATAAATAGCAAAAAAAGGAGCAGCAATAGAAGTTGAAAAACTTAAGGCAAATCTAAACAAAGCAAATTTTCCAAAATTATTTTTATGTGCACTAATCAAAAAATTAACAATTCCAAAATTTCCTAATCTCTTTTTCTTAAAAGGTTTTCTTTTTAAATTTGGTTCATACATGTCTTTTAGTATTTTCCAACAATAAAATCTTGATATAAAAGCAATAAAAAACAATACAATAAATCCAAGAATTTCATTATTTTGTTTTTTCATGAAATCAAGAAACAAAGCAGAGATAATTGTAAAAATTATTAAATTAAATCCAATCATAAAATTTCTTTTAGAAAACCATCTTCCCCTGTATTTATTCCCAACAATATCTCCCATCCAAGAAAACCACGCAGGAATAGGAAAATTAACAAGAGACATATAAATTACAAAAAACAAAATTAAAAAAACAGGCAATAACTCTCTTAATAAACCAAAATAAAACAAACTTGCTATTGCAATTAAAGGAAGCCAAATCAGACTTTCATAAAAAACTGCTTTTCTTAGTATGTCTTTTCTTGAAAATTTATTCATAACTCTAGATCCAAATAATTGGCTAATTGGTCCAAAAAGCCCTGCAAAACTTGAAAGCATTGCAACAACTGAATTACTTGTATTAATGGCAATAGCAAAAGGAGCAATATATCTCTCACCAAAACCCATCTTAATAGAATTAAAGATACCATCCTTGATACTTAAAAATCTAGCTTGATATTTTTTCTTTTTTATTCTAGGAGAATCTTTCTCATGAGAATATTTCAGAATTCTTCTTTTATTTTTTTTAAGAATCTTTCTTGATTTTTTAGTTCTTCTTTTTTTAGATTTCATTCTCACCTCTTAAATTATTAAATTAAAAAAACTATAAGTTATAAAAGTTGTTATTAAAAAACTTTTTATACTCTAAGAATCTTCATTAAGAACTATGAACAAACTTGAAAAAACAAATAAAAAATTTTATGTAACAACACCAATATATTATGCAAATGCTCCAGCTCATCTTGGAGGTGTTTATACAACTGTATCTGCTGATGTATTGGCAAGATTAAATAAAATTCAAGGAAAAGATGTTTTCTTTTTAACTGGAACAGATGAACACGGACAAAAAATACAAGAAACTGCTGAAAAAAATAAAAAAGAACCTAAAGAATTTGTTGACGAAATAGCACAAACCTGGAAAGAAATTTTCAAAAAATTAAATATAAGCAATGATTTTTTTATTAGAACAACAAATCCAAAGCATGAAAAAATTGTTCAAGAAACAATTCAAGAACTTTATGAAAAAGGTTATATTTACAAGGGAAACTATGAATCTTATTATTGCGTGGGATGTGAACAATATTTAACAGAAAATGATTTAGAAGATGGAAAATGTCCTCTTCATAATAAAGTTCCAGAATTAAAAAAAGAAGAAGCTTATTTATTCAAGTTATCTTCTTTTCAAGACAAACTTAAAACATTAATAAAATCTGGAAAATATGAGATTCTTCCAAAAAAAATGAGAAAAGAGATTCTTACTTTTATTGAATCAGGATTAAATGATGTTTCAATATCAAGACTAAAAACCAAGATATCATGGGGAATTGAACTTCCTTTTGATAACAATCATGTTACATGGGTCTGGCCAGATGCATTTTGGAATTATATTACTGGTTTAAAAATAAATAATGAATTTGAAAAATTCTGGCCTGCAGATGTTCAATTAATGGCTAAAGACATATTCAGAGTTCATGCAACAATCTGGCCAGCTCTTCTTCTAGCCCTAGATTATGAACTTCCAAAAACACTTTTCATCCATGGTTATTTTACAATTAATGGAAAAAAAATGTCAAAATCCTTAGGAAATGTAATAGATCCTGTAGAATTATTAAAAAAATATCCTGCAGATAGTATAAGATATTATTTAATGAGAAATATTCCTTTTGGAAATGATGGAGATGTTTCTGAAAAAGTTATTGCTGAAAGACATAACAATGAATTAGCAAACAAGTTAGGAAATCTTGTTTCTCGGATAGCAGGTCTTTCTGAAAAAAATGGAATTCAAAAACCTTCAACAGGAAACAAAATTTTGAAGAAATTAAAATTAGATAAACTTCAAAAACTTCTGGATAATTATGAATTTGATAAAGCTCTGAATGAAATTTTTACATTTATAGACATCTGTAATGAATATGTCCAAACCAAAGAACCTTGGAAAGAAACTTGTAAAAACAAAAAAAATATTTTATATGAACTTGTAGATTCAATAAAAGTAATTGCAATATTATTATGGCCATTTATCCCTCAAACAAGTGAAAAAATTGCAGAACAATTTTCATTTAATATAGAGAAAGGAAATTTAAAACAAATAAAAGAACCAATTTCAGATAAAATAGATATTAAAAAATCAGAAATTTTATTTGAAAAAGTTGAAGTTCCTGAAAATAAAGAACTTAAAAAAAATAAAACAAACAAAAAACTTAATAAACAACAAAAAATTAATGAACTTATGACTAATGTAGCAAATGTATCATTTCAAGAATGGCAAAAATTAGATTTAAGAGTAGCTCAAATTATATCAGCAGAAGAAATAAAAAAAGCAGATAAACTTCTTAAACTAGAATTAGATGTAGGAAAACTTGGAAAAAGAACTCTTGTTGCAGGAATAAAAAAATATTATTCTATTGAAGAACTTAAAGGAAAACAAATTATCATAATAGCAAATCTTGAACCAAGAAAAATGAAAGGTGTTGAAAGTCAAGGAATGTTGCTTGCTGCTGGTAGTCCAGAAAAAGATGTTTGTGTTTTATT
>CAYWQI010000033.1:0-4549 GCA_964460535.1 Candidatus Woesearchaeota archaeon | reverse complement strand
AAAAAGATTAACCATTATTTTCCAATATCTTCTTTAATCTAGAACGAATAGCACTCGGTTGTCTCTTTAAAATATTTGCAATTTCCAAAGCACTTTTACCTTCTTCTCTTAATTTTTTTAATAAATCTTCATCTTCAGAAGTCCAGGGTTCATATGCATTTAAATATTCAGATTTGATTTCTTCTAATCTTTCAGAATAATTTGGTTTATTTTGTTCTTTTCTATTTTCAATATTTTTTTTAACTTTAATGTCTTCTTTTTCATCTTCAATATTTTTTTTATCTTTAACATTACTTTTACTATCTTCAACCTCACTTCCATTTCCAATAAAATTTTTTTCTTTGACATACTTCTTTATAGTGTTTAAAAAAATCTCTCCAAAATCCTCTAGTTTTTGTTCGCCAACACCCTTAATTTCAAGAAACTCACTAAAATTTTCAGGTAATAATGAAGCCATTTCTCTAAGAGAAACATCACTAAAAATAACATATGGAGGAACTCTTCTTTGAGATGCAATGTCTTTTCTTAAATTTCTAAGTTTTTCAAATAATCTTTTATCATAATCTGTAATTTCCTTTTCTTCTATATCTTCTAATTTCTTGTCTATTTCATCAGGCAACAACTTTGGAGAACAAACATCACATTTATAGCATTTATATGAAGAATAATTCTCTCCAAAATATTTTAAAATAAATCTTCTTCTACATCCTGTTGTTTGACAATAATGAATCATTTTATCTAGTTTTTCTCTTGTTATTTTTCTAAGAGTTTCATCTAAAATATCTTTAACAAAAAACTCGTGTTTTCTTTTATCTCCATAAGAATAAAACAAGACACACTTGCTTTTCAAACCATCTCTTCCAGCTCTACCAATCTCTTGATAATATGCTTCTAAAGATTTTGAAAAACTATGATGAATAACTAAACGAATATCTGGTTTATCAATACCCATTCCAAAAGCAATAGTTGCAACAATTATATTAACCTTGTCTTGAATAAACATTTCTTGATGTTTTTTTCTTTTTTCATTTGTCAAACCAGCATGATATGGCAATGCTGAAAAACCTCTTTCTTGAAGTTTCCCAGTAATGGATTCAGCATCTTTTCTTGAAAAACAATAAATAATACAAGAATCTTCATTGTGTTGATTTAAAAGAGAAAGAATTTTTTTAAAAGAATCTTTTTTTCTCATAACAATTAAATCAAGATTAGCTCTATCAAAACTTGAAACAAAAACCTCTGGATTATTCAAACCAAGTTGTTTTGCAATATCTTCTCTTACTCTCGGAGTTGCTGTTGCAGTCAGAGCAATTATTGGAACTCCAGAAAATAAAGTTTTAAGATTACTTAATTTTCTATAACTTGGTCTAAAATCATGTCCCCATTCAGAAATACAATGTGCTTCATCAATAGCAATTAAACTAACATTCATCATTCCAATAAAAATTTGAAAACTTTCTGAAAACAATCTTTCAGGAGCAACATAAAGAAGTTTGATTTGATTGTTTAATACCTTTTGTTGTATAACACTTATATCTCTAAAATCTAAACTAGAATTAATAAACTCTGCATTAATTCCGTTTGCTTTTAAACTATCTACCTGGTCTTTCATAAGAGAAATAAGAGGTGAAACTACAATTGTAATTCCAGAAAATTTCAAAGCAGGAAGTTGATAACAAATTGATTTTCCTCCACCAGTAGGCATAATAACAACACTGTCCTTACCAGAAATCACACTTTCAATAACTTCTTTTTGCATTGGTCGAAATTGCTCATAACCAAAATATCTCTTTAATAAATCTTGCATCCTATAAAAAAAATAAAAGAGTTTAAAAGAGTTTTGAGAGGATTTATTCTATTATTTTTTATTTAAAAGGTAATTAGATTATAATAATCTTTATCTTCGTAGTTCTACATCTATTTCATGATTATGCGAAACAAATGCTCGTATAATAGATGTTATGTCTAATTGCGAGAAGGCACTAAACTTTGAAAATTAAAGATAGTTAAAAATGCTCCTTGATGCCTCCTACCAAATTTCGCAAGCTCGTCCCACCCCCGATTAGGAGAAATTGTTGTAAATAAAAAGTGAGCCGCCTTAGTCACTTCGTGACAGATAGTCAAAATCAAGGATTTTGAAATTATAAAAAAGAAGGTTTTTTAAAGTTCTTTTCTTTTTATAAAGAGATGGTTGCGAAATTTTTATCAAACAAAAATTGGTTAAGGACAGGAATCTATTTTTTAATTAGTTTTGTATTTATCTGGGCATTACTTCATCTGGTTATTTATGCAACACTGGGAGCTCATACCTTGCAATACTTAGAAATATGGCCATGGATTATATTTATTTCACAATCTTTTTTCATAAACGCAATTTACTTTTTTTCATGGGGCATAATTCTTGGTTTCCTTGGAGAAAAATTGAAGAACAAAAAGGTAACAAATTATAAAAGACTAAGCATTCTTTTGAGTTTATTTATTATTTCAATCTCAATTATTTTTTTATTTAGATTTCTTCCGGGTTCGGAAATGATGGGGCTTCTTTTTATGGTTATTGGAGGAATTGGAATCATTGTTGGATTGATTCTTCCCTGGATAATAGCTCCTTTATTATTAAAAATAAATAGATTATATTCAGAGAAGGATACTATTAGGAGATCTTTATTAGTTTTTGTTATTTTAATTGCATTGATTTTCTTTTTAATGCAAGCTATTTTTGGATTTTCACAGGTTACTCATACAATTAATTGTGAATCCATCCCAACACCCGAACGACAATCCTTTGGTACAAATATTTATGAAGAATATATTCTTTATATGGGTGGTGAAATTCCTGAGAGATCAGGCCAATCCCAAAGTGAATGGGCAAACACCCTTCTTCAAGTTAGAAATGATCTTGATCAAGAAAATTCTGAGGATTACAAATATGTATTAAGAAGTTTTGCTTATTCTGCTGCAAACCAAAAAAAAGAATCTGCTACTTCTTGGATTGGTATGACAAGCAGAGTTAATGAAATAATAAAAGAAACTCCTCTTAATTATTTAATAGATTATTATACAAATCCGTGCATACCTGATTCAGCAAGGATATACATTATCAAACATATAAAAAATAAAATGCTTAAAAAAAGTTATTCTCAAACTGAAGAAGATAAAATATTGCAAGAAATTAAAAACACAATTCCTTCCTTCAGTGGAAAATATCGAGATGAAGCAGATGAGAATTATTTAAGAATGCAAGATTATACAAAAAAATAAATTCTTCTTTCTTAAAAAGAAAGAAACAATGAAGGTGGCTATTCACAAAACAAAATACAACAATCTCTATAATTTAATGGGCATCAAACAGCCCACCATCTCAATGGGCATTTTTAAAATTAATACAAGTGCCTTCAAACAACTCTGCGGTTTTTTCTTTCATAAAAAAATAGAATTATCCTACTATAAAAAACTAACAAAAATAAAAAAATAAGTATCTAAAATTACTCTTGAGAATCTTCAGAAGAATCTTGACTTTCTTCTACATTCTTAGATTCTTCATTTTCAACAGATGCTTCTGAACTTTCTTCAGAATCAGCACTTGTATCTGTGTCTCCAGCAATTCCATTTCCTTCATTTGATGCAGAACCAGAATCTTCTCTTGGCTTAGCTTCATTAACCTTGATTTCTCTACCATCTAGGTCTTTTCCATCCATCTCTGAAATAGCTTTAGCAGCTTCTTCATCTGATGAAAATTCTACAAAACCAAAACCTTTTGATCTTCCTGAATGTCTATCAGCTATAACATTGGCACTTTTTACCTCACCAAACTGAGAGAAAACTTCTTTTAATCTGTCATCTCTAACAGCCCAAGGTAAATTACCTACAAAAACTTTATTCATTTTAACCTCCTTACATTAAATTTAATAGAAAAAATCAAATCTAAACTTTTTAAAATATCATTCCTTTTTTTCATTGCCTTTCTTAACTTCCTTAACTTTAACCTTGAATACCAAATCTTTTCCTGCCAAAGGATGGTTTAAATCTAAAACTATTGAATTCTCTTTAACTTCTGAAATAACTACAGGCATTTGTCCTTGTGGTGTCTGAACTGCTAATTGCATTCCAGATTTAAGCTCTTGTCCTTCTGGAACAGGAGGTAATTGCGACTTTGGAACTTCTTGTTTTAATTCTTCTTTACGAGAACCATAAGCCTTGTCAGAAGGAATGTTAATTTCCTTTTCTTCTTCAACTTTCATTCCTTGAACAGCTTCATCAAAACCAGGAATAACTTTTCCTGCACCAATTTCAAATTCTAGTAACTGTCCGTGTTTATCAGAAGAATCAAAAACTTCTCCACTAGTTAACTTACCTTCATATTCTAATTTTACAATATCTCCCTTGTTTGCAATTTCTTTATCTGTCATTTTATATTTTCCTTAAAGAACAAGTCCAATTTGTTAACCTATCCTTAACTATTAATTGAAAAAAAGAGGGTTTTTAAATTTTTTGGAAGTGTTAAGTAAACTTCATAACTTAACATAAAGATTTGCAGGGAAATCTTTTACTC
>CAYWQI010000032.1:0-8255 GCA_964460535.1 Candidatus Woesearchaeota archaeon | reverse complement strand
ACAAAAGCTTGTGCAGGTCCTGTAAGTAATAATAAAGATAAAACTGCAATAGTTACTAAACTACCAATAATTTTTGTTTTGTGTTTTCCTAGTTTATTTTTTAGTTGCATTTTTCCTTGAATTTTAAACTACTTTAAAGTTTATAAACTTTATTATAGTAATTTTTAGTAATTAATAATTAATATTATAGTAATTAATTTATTATTTAAACTTTAAATTCTAATAAATAAGTGTTTATAAATGTTACCCCTTACCTGTTACTTAAAAATAACAACAAAACACAAGGTTTAAAAACATTTTAAAAGTTACTTTTCTATAAAATTTTAATAAAATGGAAAAAGATAATAAAAAAGTTTATAAAGGATTACCTCATAATACTATTAGCAGTCTTAGGACTGTGACGATAACCCCCGGTAATCTTTGTGGTTGCCGGATGTTTTATTTTCTTAATAGGAGGTGTTTTTAATGGAAGATTGTGTTGTTCTTGTTGATAATGGTTTTTTCAAATTAATTAAAAAGGAATTTGAACTTAAAACAGGCAAAAAGAAAAAGTTTTTACAAGCATTTAGGAATATTTGTAAAAATGAGAATTTGAATTTAAAACATTTGTTTGTGTATATGGCTCCACCTTTTCAAAGCAAATTTCCAAATGAAAAAGAAAGGGTTATGAAAAGGAATTATGATAATATCAAAAAAATGTTAGATAAAAAAAGTTGGGCAACTTCAAGAGAAGGAAGGTGTCAAAGGTTATTTAATGAAAAAAATGAGCCTGTCTTTAATCAAAAAGGTGTTGATGCATGGATTGTTGCTGATCTTTGTTTATTCAGAGAAAAATATCCTAATGTTAAAAAAGTAATCCTAATTTCTTCTGATTCAGATTTTGCACCAATAATAGAGAAGATTATAAAAAATGAGAATATTGAATTAATTTTATATACTTATTTTGATAAGAATAGAAAAAGTAGATTTAGTAAATCTAATCACTTATTAAAAGTTGTTTCACAATGGAAAAAACTAAAACCAGAAGATTTTGATTAAAATGGAAGATAATAAAAAAGTTTATAAATATAAGAATATTAAGAATAATAATTTAAGTCCCCGGTATGACTTCTTTGGAAGGAATGCCGGGCTTCCTATTCCTAAATTTTTCTTAAGGAGTTTAATATGAAAAAAGCTATTGTATTTGTAGATGCCAACAACTGGTATCACAATGTTAAAAATTATAGAAATCCTGGAGAAGCTGATATAAAAAAAGTTGCTGATTTTATACCCTCATTAGAATTAATTAAAGATAAAGAAAAAGAAGTCTTGGTAGCAAGTGTTCCATCTGGATTTTCAAAAGAATTAAGAGATAAATGTGAATATTTCATTATAAAGAGAAAAACATTAAATAAATGTTTGAAAAAATGGAAAGATAAATAAATTGAAAAAAACTAAAAATACAATAATATAAAATGGAAAATAATAAAAGATTAAATAAATTAAAATCAATAATATAAAATGGAAGATAATAAAATAGAATACTCAGTAGTAGTTCCAGTTTATGATGAAGAAGGGAATATAGAAAAACTTTATTCTGAAACAAAAGATGTTTTGAATTCTCTATCTAAAACAAAATCTTATGAAATTATATTTGTAGAAGACTGTTCTTCAGATAATTCTAAAGACATATTAAAAAATATTGCAAAAAAAGACAAGAATGTTAAGATTATTGTTTTAAATAAAAACTATGGTCAATCAACTGCTTTGGATGCCGGATTCAAAGCTTCTAAAGGAAATTTAGTAATATCCATGGATGGAGATGGTCAAAATGATCCTGCAGATATTCCTAAAATGCTTGAGAAACTAAAAAAAGAAAATCTTGATGTTGTTACAGGATGGAGAAAAAATAGAAAAGATAAATCAGGAATAAAACTATTATCAAGATTTGGAAAATTTCTTAGAAGTGTTTTTCTTCACGATAGAGTTCATGATACTGGATGTACTTTAAGAGTTCATAAAAAAGAAGCTGTAAAATCTCTTGACTTGCAAGGAGAAATGCATCGTTATATTCTTGCATTATTAAGATGGAAAGGTTTCAAGATTGGAGAAATACCTGTTAATCATAGAAAAAGAGAAAATGGAAAAAGCAAGTATGGTTATCAAAAAATGTACAAAGGATTTATTGATTTAGTTTATGTATGGTTTATTCAAAAGTTTTCACAAAGACCTCTTCACATTTTTGGATTAGCAGGAATTGTTTCAGCAGGAATTGGAGTTTTAATAGAAATTTGGATGGCATACCAAAAAATCTTCAATAAAATAAGTCTTTCAGATAATGCATGGTTTTTACTAGGTTTTTTTGCAATAATCACAGGTATTTTATTATTTAGTTTTGGAATTGTTTTAGACTTATTAATTAAAGTATATCATAATACCTCGCCTTTTGAAAGAAGATATTATGTGAATGAAGTTGTTGGGAATTAGGATGGTGAAAAAGAATTCTAGAAAAAGTAAGGTAAAGAAAAAAAGAATTTTGATGATTGCGCCAACACCTTTTTTTTCAGATAGGGGTTGCCATATAAGAGTTTTAAATTCTTATTTGCAATATAAATCTAAAGGATATTCTGTAGATTTAGTAACTTATCCAATTGGTAGAAATATATTAAATATAAAACCTTTTAGAGTTAAAAATATTTTAGGATATAAAAAAACCTCTCCAGGGTTTTCTCCATATAAACCTTTTTTAGATTTAAGGATGTATTTTTTAGCAAAAAAACTACTTAAAAAAAACAATTATGATTTTATTTATTCTCATTTACATGAGGGAGCTTTAATAGGAGTAAGATTAGGGAAAAAATTTAAGAAAAAAGTTATATTTGACGCACAAGGTTCTTTAACTGGAGAATTGTCTAGCCAAGGAACAATTAAAAATAAGGGTTTATTACATAAATTAATCTGGCCTTTGGAAAAATTTATAACAGAAAATTCAGATGAAATTATAACTAGCACAGAAGGACTTAAAGATTTCATGATTAAAAATTTTAAAGTTAAAAAAATAACTTTAGAAAAAGATTTGCCTGATAAATCTTTATTTAATTCTAAAGTTAAATCTGCAAAAATTAAACTTCCAAAAAATAAAAAAATAGTTGTATATTTGGGGGGCCTACAACAATACAAAGGAATAAGATATTTATTAGAAGCAATTCCTTATGTTTCTAAGGGGTTTCATTTTTTAATGATGGGTTATCCTGTTGAGGAAGCTAAAAAATTAGCAAAAGAGTTGGGTGTTTCAGATAGAATAACTTTTACAGGAAAAATTCCCTATGAAAAAGCCCCAAATTATCTTAAATTAGGAGATATTGCAGTTTCTCCAAAAACATTAGAAAGTGGAGAAGCAAACGCAAAAATTTATAATTATATTGCAATGAATTTGCCTATGGTTTGTTTTGACATGGAAGAAACAAGAAAGATTGCAAAAGAATTTCCTAAAGCAAAGTTTTATTTTGCAAAGGAAAAAGATATAAAGGATTTAGCCAAAAAAATTGAGAGGGTAGGGAATGAAAAAAAATAATCTTCAACTCGCTTCAATTGGAATTTTTATTTCACTAACTCTTTTTATTTTTTTATCAAAATTTACTTCATTTCAAGAGATATTAGAATTAATTAAAGAAATGAATAAAATTTTTTTTATTTTGGGATTCCTTTCATTTTTATTTACATATTTTTTAAGATCGATTAGATTCAAATTATTTTGCAATAACTTGTCCTTTTGGAGTTCTTTTTATTTAGTTTCGCTACATAATTTCTTTAATAGTGTTCTTCCTGCAAGACTTGGGGAGTTATCTTACCCCTACATTTTAAATAAAAAGTTAAAAACAGGTTTTGTTGGACCAATATCTGATTTAATTTTAATGAGGTTTTTTGATTTTTTATCAATTGGGCTCCTTCTCTCAATCTCATTTATTTTTATGTTTAATATAAAACATAAAGTTGCTATTTCTTTTTTTCTATTTATGATGTGGTTTTTTATATTTATATCTATCCTATCATTCTCAAAGGCATTGTTCAAAAAGATTAAGAAGGCCAATGTCTCTGATAATCTAAGGGGAAAGATACTTGGTATAATAATTAGGTTATTAGATAGAATAAATAGTCATTCCAAGACCAGTTTATTTAAATTTCTTCTCATTTCTTCAATGATTTCTCTTTCAATGATGTTTACCACTTTCTTTTTGGTTTCTTCTCTGGGAGTCAAAATCTCTATCGGGTGGATAATCTTTGGAGGAGGGTTGACTGTTATTTCAGGTGTTTTGCCAATTCAAGGCTTTTTCAATGTTGGACTTTTTGAAGCAAGCCTATCTCTACCATTGATATTGGCAGGGTTGGACAAGTCTTTAGCTATAAGCACTAGTTTTGGATATCATATGTTGGTCTTAATTTTTACATTGATTATGTTTTTAATATCCTCAATTTTGGACTATTTGAAAAGAAAAATCTTTACTTGATTTTCGCTATATATTTGTTCATAATATAAATCTATTTCTTCTTTTATATGGGGGTATATTGAGATCCTTAAGTGATTGTCTAAAACTATTAATTGAGGGGGGGTTTTTACAAATTTGTTTTTTATTTCTTCTATTGTTGCAATGTTATAAATCTGGCTTATGTCTGTTTTTCCCTCATATGCCAAAACCCTAGTTAAAAATAAAAATTGATCTAGATCATTTTCAGAAGAAAATATTAGATTACCAGACAAGACAATATCTCCCTTATTAGTATTTTTTCGGATTAAATCATTAATCTCCAAAAAAGAATCTTTTTCTATTCCAGTTCCTATTAACCTATTAATATCGTAGCCTTCTTGAAGATTAAATTTACCCCCTTGTTCGTAATTGATATATTGCATTCCAACAAAGGGCAGTACTATTGAAAAAATAATCAAAATTAAAAAAATCTTTTTTTTGTTATATAGGGGATTTAAATTTGAATAAATTAAAATAATTATCAATGGAATAAATTCAGATCCATAGGTTAAT
The DNA here is from genome assembly GCA_964460535.1 of Candidatus Woesearchaeota archaeon. GTDB lineage: Archaea > Nanobdellota > Nanobdellia > Pacearchaeales > GW2011-AR1 > CAZHMB01. The sequence goes on along the minus strand of CAYWQI010000032.1, from coordinate 3,237 downwards.
GAAAAAACTCTTTTAAAAGAATAGATTAAATAAAACAAACCAATAGAAAGTATCCATATAGATTCATAAGGAGTATTTTTTTTAAAATCGCCATTTAAAAAAAGAACCAAAAAGGATATTGGAAAAATAAATATTAAAAATAACTTAAAAATATTTTTTGAATATATGAAAGGTATTTTTGCTTCGCTCATGCCCACTTTAGAAATTCCAGTTAATATACCTATTGAATTTAAAAACCCGATGTATATTCCAAAAAATAAGATTGTCAAACCCCCAACAATTAATCCTCCGAGAATAATATTTTTTAATTTTTGATAGTCTTTTTTAAATATTAGATAAAAAAGAATAAAAAAAACAAAAATTAGATTTATTTCTCTACCCAACACAGAAAGTGCAAGAAAAACCCCCGAAAAAAGATGTTCTAACTGGCTTTCTTTTTTTATAAAATGTATACCAATTAAAAGATAAAGGAGAGTTAAATTTCCTGTGCTAGTAATCGTAAATGGCAAAAAAAATGCTGGGTTTATTAGCGTTGCTACCATTGCCAAAATTGCAATCTTTTTTATTTGATATTTTTTTACTAAAAGATATACCATTATTCCGATTGAAAAAAAGATGGCCCCATTTAAAATTTTTAAGACAATGAAAGAATATCCAAAAATTGAAAAAACTATTGAATAGGGATAGATCACTGAAGGAGCTCTGCTTATAAAATCTTTTAAAGGTATTCTACCTTCAGAGATAAGTTTTGCTTCATATATATAACTTCCTTCATCATTGCCAATATATTGCGAAGAAAAAAATATAAATGGCAATGTCGTCAAAATCAATATCAAGACTAATGCTATCGCATACCACCACCCCTCCTTATACATCCACTTAACAAAACTATAAGGCAACCTTGCCAACCAAACGAAAGGGGAGATCAAAACTCTAAATATACCTTTAACCCCTTTCTTTTCTTTAAAACTCTCTTTAATACCATAACTAAAATTAAAGAAGGTTAACCATTTAAATTTACTATCAAATTCCTCTTTTCTCTTTTCCTCTGCTTTTTCTTCGTCTTCTTTTTCTTGTTCAATTTCTTTTTCAACCCTATTTCTATGAGCAAAAAATGTTAGAAAACCAAAAGCTATTGTTAAAACAGTTATCTCAAACATCCAGTCTATTATAATTTGTCTTTCTAGAAATTGATTTAGTGCTATTATTAATAAACCTAAAAGAAAAAAATGCCCGTAAAAATAAACTTGCTTGCTTTTTTCCCTTTCTTCTTCAGGAATTTTATTGATATATAAACAAGCAAATAATACATCAAGTATAACTGTTGTTGTAAAAAAATATTTTAAATTCCATGTTTCAGGTAAAAAATCAATATAATTAAAAAGAAGTAAAACAAAAAATAACAGAGTAAAACTTATTGCAACATGTTTTGAAATATTAAAATATCTTTCTTTATTATTCTTGAAATGTTCTCTAAAACTATTTCCAAGATTATTAATTTTTTCCATCTTAATTCTTAAGATTTAATTTAAAACTCTTAATATAAATCTTGTCTTTATCTAAAACCTGAAGTTTTATTTTAGTTTCTTTTTTATCATTATTTAATTCAATATCTTTTGTATAACTGCCTTCCTTGGTATTCTCATTAAAATTAATAAAATCATTATTTGTAACAATTATATCTGAATCAATTAGTTTATTTTTTCCTTCTTTTGGAAGATTAAACCAGTTTTCTTCTTCTGGAGAAATAAAATCTGAATAAACCCAAACCATTCCTTTATTTATTTCAAAATTATAATTTCCTTTTTCTAAATCCTGTTCATATTTTTTATTTTTCCAATCTTCATCTAAATCTATTGTATCTCTTTCTGTTCCTGTTTGTTTTATTTTTTGTTGTTTATTGCTCCACCAATACTTAAATTCAATTGTATCTTTTTCATTAACTTTAAGAAAAAAATCAAAACTCTCTATTGGGAGAGCTTTGCCAGTAATAAGCAATTTATTAGTATTAACTTTAATATCTTTTAAAGTTGAATCAAAAGCCTTGTTCTTATCATCTGGGATGAATTCAATATAATAGATATTTCTTTTTATTCCTTTTAGTTCTAGATTAAAATCTTGTTCTTTTCCTTTTTCTCTAGTGTCTTTTTTAATACCATCATCTCCAAAAGTTTCTTCATGAATTTCTTTCCCTTGCAAATTTGTTACTTTAACTGTGTATTCGTCTTTTCCAGTATAACTATTCGTGTCTTGTTTTATAAAATCTATTTCCAAATTCTTTTCAGCATAAACTGCTAGCTTTAACCCTCCACGGAAGGTTGTGTCTATTTTTGTGTTTGTTCTTTTGTAGTCACTTATTACTGGAATTCCTTGTTCAAGTTCCTTAAAACTATAATAATCTGTGTTTGGATAATTTTTATAGATATAGTCTTTTGCACTGTTGGTGTTTGATTCTGAAATTTTATAAGAAGGTTTTTTTATTGAATCTTTAACCCAGACAGTTGTTCCTTCATCTGAAAATGTTTGGACCTTTGTATAATGAGTTAAATCTGGTATTGCAAGATTTTCATTGATATATAATTCTGTTCCAAAATTTTGAAAATCGATTTCTAGTTCTGCCCTTGTGTCTGGAGCAATTATTTTTCTAGGTTTAAGAACAAGATTAAAAGGTTCTTCTGTTGAAATTGCTCTATAAGTGTTTTCTTTTGTTCCTGCTTTTTTTCCTAAAGTATCATCCTTATCAATATAAAAACTCCTTAATTCACTTGAATAAGGAATTATTCCTGAAGATTCTATTTCATAACTTCCTGATTGTGTTCCAGGAGTTGATTCTGGAGCAAGATTAGCCATTGCAATATATCCTAAAAAACCAATAACAAGAATATATATTAAAACTACAAACCATTGATGCCATCCTAAATGTTTTAAATTTTTTGGAGAAGGCAATTTTCCTTTATTATCTTGTTTTGTTTGTTTAATTCCTTGTTCTGTTATACTTATAGATTTAAATTTTGGTTTTTCTTGCTTATTTGTTAAATCCCTTGCTTTATTTTTAGAATAAATAATATATAAAATAGCAAGAGCTAAAATTTCTATTAAAGTTATTTCAAGCAATATAAATAATAATGTAGTATTCATTTTGTTACTATTTAAGAATAAATACTCTTTTTAAAGTTTTTGGGGGTTTGTCTATGCAAATAGAAACTGAGATTTACTGTTAATTAAAGAATCCAGGGA
>CAYWQI010000031.1:0-9080 GCA_964460535.1 Candidatus Woesearchaeota archaeon | reverse complement strand
TGAACTTTATTTTAAAGAAAAGCTTGCTTTTAAAGGTTTTGAATAGTGGAAATTGGTAACACTTGAAGTTCTACTTAATAATTTCCTGTTTCAGGAATTTGATGAATAATAAAAAATTTAATTAATGTCTTCTGAAGTTCTTTTGGATAATTTTTTCTGGATATTTCTTAAAGGATATTTCTTTTACTTGATTTATTTAAATTTTAAAATCTTTATAATTAATCTTTCTTTGACTGCATTTCTTTTTTATTCCTTGTAGTCAGAGTTACTCTGTTTTTAATAAATTTATTAATATAATTGAAATTTTTTTGAATTATTAGTACTAAGAGGTTTTTTATACAATTTTAATCTATTTTGCAAGTTTGTACACTTATATTGAGAGTCTTTAATATTAATCTATTGTTAGATAATGAAATTTGAATTTTTTTTAGATTCAGAATTATCAATTACTGGTTTATATGTCAAGTAATTATTTAATACTTTATTGATAATTTTCTGTTTTAAATTAAAATAAGTAAGATTAATGTTTTTAAGAGACTAGAATAAGTTTATTAATTAAACTTTATGAACTGTGTGTTTTGCTCCACACGCAAGACAATGAATTTGAGTTATTCTATCTTGTTTTATTAATTCTGTATCAGGTTTTTGGCATTCTTTACAAATAACAAATTCTTTAGCATATTGTTCTATTTTATTATTAATTTTTTCACTTGGAACTTTTTTATTTAAAACAAATTTATCTGATTCTTTTTGTCCTGATGCAGCAAGTTCTTTTAATAGAAATTTTTGAAAATGTTCTGGGCTTCTTCTAAAATGATTTGCTATTTGGTCAAAATTTTTTAAAATAGTTTTTTTCCCTTGAAAATGTCCTTGTATTTTAGGTATTTCAAATCTTTCTCCTCTTGTATCTATGGATTTTACCTTGTTATATGCTGTTTCTAATAATTTTTCATAGTCTTCCATATTATTTATTGTGTTTGAGGGTTTATAAATTTAAAGATATGTTGTATCTGGAACACTAACTATAAAAATAAAACTAAATACCTTCTCAAGATTTAAAAGGAAAGATTAATAGTAAAAACTTTTAGGGCTTAAATCTAACAATTTGCAGATATATTTCTCATAATAAAAAACCCAACCGCAGCACAACGAGAACAAAGTTCTCGAGCATGTCAACTTTTGCAAGTTGTCATAAGCTGCAGGGTATTTTTAAGTGTCAAGAATCAAAGATTCTTGAGCATCATCAAGGATTTACATCCTTGAGACCTACTATTCTTGTTATACAATAAAAAAATTCAGAGCAGGCTCCAAAAGTATTCAACTCAATAGAAGCAATAAAAAAATTCAAATGCACAGATATCCAAGAAAATCTGATGATATTAATTATTTTATTAAATCTACTAAGCAGGAAATTATTATGTAAAACTTCAATTAATGCGATTAAGTAGAATATGCTTGGCTATGTGTAATTTCTAAACCATAAACTTTGGTTGAATTTTCCACTCATAACTGGCCCTATTTAGAACATTCAAATTATGATTTATCTCTCTTAATCTTTCTTCGTTTCTCCTCGAAGAAATGATTTTAGAATAAACCTTTTCTCCATGAATTCTTTTTTTACTCATATTTGTAGATTCAACATTACTTTTTTTATGATAATGTTTTTCATACTCTTTGGGAGGATGTTAATATAAAATATAAATCTAAATAGATGAAAACAGGTATTTCTTATTTTTGTTTGAAAAATCACTTTAATTGATATGAGTGTTTTATTATAAAGACAAGTGTTTATTTAAATTTTTTATAATATCCATGGAAAAGATGTCCAGGAAATGGACAAAAATAACAGAAGAGTAGATAGTTCAAGGAAATAGTGATTTTTGAGTGAATTGTGTACTTGCTTTTCTGTTATTTTTTCTTATTTATAGTTATTTGATTTTAATTATGTTTCAGAGGACAATGTCAAAACTTTTATAAATGAGTTAATATTATATTATTTATGCAGATATCAAAAAGAGGATTATTTTTAATGTTTTTAGTATTACTTAGTTTTACAGTTATGGCTGTGAGTGTTTTAGATTCTTCAGAATCTGAATTTTCAGAAGGAAGTTATAATCATACTATTTTTAATTCTTCTTTAGGTGCTGTTCAGCTTTCGAGTTCTGAAGAAGGAACATATACTAGTCAGATTTTTAAAACAGGTTCAGATGTTTCATTTAATAATCTTTCTTGGGTTGAACAGAGAATTAATTGTGAAGAAGGAATGGCTTATATTGATAAATCAGGAGGATATTGTATTGATAAGTATGAGGCAAGTATGCCAAATGCAAATTCCACACACATGGGAAATTCAACAGAGATTTCAAATAGAAATAGTCCTGGGAATATGGAAGCTCAGTCTGTAAAAGGAGTTGTTCCTTGGGTTGATATTTCACAGATAAATGCAAGAACTGCTTGTGAAAATGCAGGAAAGCACTTATGCACTGATGAAGAATGGCTTGGAGCTTCAAATATTAAGGGAGAGTATTATAATCTTCCAGCAAATTTAGCAGATGCTCCTTATTATTGTGTAACAGATACTTCAACAAATTGTGTAGATTATACTTATGATAATGGAGATGCATGCACTACTGGTTATTATGATGATAATGGAGATGATACTCCTTCAGCAGAAAACAATTGCAGTTCAGCAGAAGGTGTTTATGATATGACTGGAAATGTTTGGGAATGGACAAATGAAACAGTTGATTATACAAAACCTTGCAATGAAGGAAGTAATGGATGGTGTTATTGGAATGGAACTATGTGGTCAGAGGAGAATGATAATACTGGAACAGAGGTTTTTGGAAATGATGGTGTTTATTATTCAAGTGGAACACAAACAGGAAAAGCAGTGAGGCGTGGTGGCGATTGGCTTCATGGCGCGAAGTGTGGCCCGTTTTCTGCTAGTTTGAGTCGTGCCCCTTCTAGCGCGGACTACGGCATTGGTTTTCGCTGCTGCAGCAGTTGAATCTGGAATCTGATATCTTTGGGGGTGGGTTTGTGAAAGAGAGGAAGAAAGAAAGTTGGAAAAGGCAAAAAAGAAACAAGGCAAAAAGGAAGAGGAAAAAAGAAAAAAGGCAGAAAAAAATAAGTCAGAAAAGAAAGATGATGAGGAAAAAAAGAAGAGAAGAGGAGATGGTAGGAAGAGAGGAACTGAAAAGGAAAGATGGGAGAAGATGATGATTGGAAAAAGAAAGAGGGAAAAATGCCTGAAAGGCGTCGCGCGAAAATTTAGGTTTGGGATTGAGAGAAAATAAAAAGAAAAAAGATTGATAAAACAAATAACAGAAAAATAAAAAAATAAAAAAAATGAAAACAGAGAAAAAATAAAGGTATCATAAAAATGAAAAAGAGAGAAAAGAAACAGAGAAAAAACAAGGATATTATAAAAATGAAAAAGAGAGAAAATGAAAAATAAACAGAATGGGTAAAATAAGAAATACAAAAGAGGTTAAATAATTAATATGATTGAAGATATGAAAATTTTTCACAAGACTTATGAATTTATAAAATGGCTCCATCCTCTTTTAAATAAATTTCCCAAGTCTGAAAAATATACTCTGGGACAAAAAATAGGAAATATTTCTTTGAATTTTTTAGAGTATGTTATAGAATCAAATAATGAATTTGATAAAAAGTTTTCTCTTAAAAAAGCAATTGTTGAATTAGATAAATTAAGACTATTTTTTAGAATGGCAAAAGATTTTAATTTTATTAGTTTTAAGCAGTATGAATATGGTTCTAAATTAATAAATGAAATTGGAAAAATGCTTGGAGGATGGTATAAAAAATTTAATATTCCTTAAGCTTAAGGAATAGGCTGTGTTGTGAGTAGCTCCAGTGAGGCGTGGTGGCAATTGGAATAATGGCGCGAAGTATGGCCCGTTTTCTGCTAATTTGAATAATGCCCCTTCTAGCACGAACAACAACATTGGTTTTCGCTGCTGCAATAGTTTTTAATGCCAGATTTATTTTCTTCAAGGAGAAATAAACAGAGCAAAAAAACTGCATCAATACAAGTCTAAACTGGAAAGTTGAATATAAAAAACAAAAACAGCAGTTAGTAATTAATTGAAACCTGCTGTTTCATATTTATGAAAACTTATAAAAATTTATTTAAAGAGGTTTGTTCAATAGAAAATTTGTATAAAGCTTATTTAAAAGCAAAAAAAGGAAAGAATGAGTCTTTAGAAGTTTTGAGATTTACATTTAATCTAGAAGAGGAACTAATCAATCTTCACAAGGATTTAAAAGCACAAGAATATAAAACAGGCAAGTATAGAAATTTTATTATTTTTGAACCAAAAGAAAGAAAAATTTCTGCATTACCTTTTAGAGATAGGGTGGTTCATCATTCTGTTTATTCTGCAATTGAACCTGTTTTTGAAAAAAGTTTTATTTTTGATTCTTATGCTTGTAGAAAGGACAAAGGAACACACGCAGGAATTAAAAGAACTCAAAAATTTATACGACAAGTCAATAAGAATTTTTATGTTTTAAAATGTGATGTTTCAAAATATTTCCCAAGTGTGAATCATAGGATTTTAAAAAAGCTTTTAAGGAAAAAAATTTCTGATAAAAAACTTTTGAATTTGCTTGATTTAATAATAGATAGTAATGGCTTGGAAAAAGGAATTCCAATTGGAAATTTAACAAGTCAACTTTTCGCAAACATATATTTGAATGAACTTGATAAATTTATGAAACACAAAAAAAGGATAAAATATTATATAAGATATATGGATGATTTTCTTATAATACATGAGTCAAAAAAATATCTTCATGAATTAAAACGAGAGATAAGATGTTTTTTAAAAACACTAAAGCTTGAACTTCACCCTAAAAAAGCAAATGTTTTTCCTTTAAAAACAGGAATTGATTTTTTAGGTTATAGAATTTTCAGAAATTACAGATTAGTGAGAAAAAGTACTGTAAAAAGATTTCTTAAAAATATTAAGCTAAAAATAAAAAATTATGAAAAAAATGCCATAACCTTTGGAAAATTAATGGAATCTTTTAATTCATGGGAAGCTTATATGTCTTATGGAGATACTTATGCATTACGAAAAAGTTTATATAATAGGTATTTTAATAATATAGTATAGTAGATAGAGGAAAAATAAAAAAAATGAAAAAAAGAGGCTTTATAATATCAATTTTAGTAGTACTATTTGTTAATTTATCTATTTCAGCAGTTTCTGCAAATCTTAATTTTTCAACAGGAGAGGGGGTTTATGGGATTTATTCAGATGGTTCTTCAACTAATTCAGTTAATTTAAGTTTGCAATTTCGTTCTTGTTCTGAAAGTGATTGTTCAGGAGAAAGCTGGTCAGGAGATTATGATAATTTTTCTTATGTTGATTTGTCTTCTTTTAGTAATGCAAGTTATTTCCAGTATAAGATAGTTTTTACTAGTGAAAATTTGAATTATTCTTCATATTTATTTAATACCACTATTAATTATAATTATCTTGATGAGGATTCTCCTGTTGGAAATTTTGTTTCTCCAACTCCAGAGAATAATTCTGGTTCAATAGATAATTTTACAATCAATCTTTCTATAACAGAAGAAAATCTTAAAAATATAACTTATAATTGGGATTCTGATTCAGAGATAACTGTTTGGAACTATTCTTTAATATATAATCTTAAATCTGTTTCAGATATTTTGGCAGGAGTGGTTGGACTTTGGGCATTTGAAAATAATTCAGAGTATGGAGAAAATTCAACCCACATATTTGATTACTCTGGCAATGGAAATAATATAACTTTTTTTGAAAATGCTCAAATTTCTTCTTCTGGAAAATATAATAGCTCTCTTAATGTTTCTTCTGGTTCTGTTAAAGTTGAGGATTTCATTGGAAATATTTCAAGTAAAGCATATTGGAAAAATAATGGCTCTGTATGGAAACATATTGTTGAAACTACTGAAGGAGTTTATATTAATGGTGTTTTAACTTGTGAAGAAGGAATGGCTTATATTGATAAATCAGGAGGATATTGTATTGATAAGTATGAGGCAAGTATGCCAAATGCAAATTCCACACACATGGGAAATTCAACAGAGATTTCAAATAGAAATAGTCCTGGGAATATGGAAGCTCAGTCTGTAAAAGGAGTTGTTCCTTGGGTTGATATTTCACAGATAAATGCAAGAACTGCTTGTGAAAATGCAGGAAAGCACTTATGCACTGATGAAGAATGGCTTGGAGCTTCAAATATTAAGGGAGAGTATTATAATCTTCCAGCAAATTTAGCAGATGCTCCTTATTATTGTGTAACAGATACTTCAACAAATTGTGTAGATTATACTTATGATAATGGAGATGCATGCACTACTGGTTATTATGATGATAATGGAGATGATACTCCTTCAGCAGAAAACAATTGCAGTTCAGCAGAAGGTGTTTATGATATGACTGGAAATGTTTGGGAATGGACAAATGAAACAGTTGATTATACAAAACCTTGCAATGAAGGAAGTAATGGATGGTGTTATTGGAATGGAACTATGTGGTCAGAGGAGAATGATAATACTGGAACAGAGGTTTTTGGAAATGATGGTGTTTATTATTCAAGTGGAACACAAACAGGAAAAGCAGTGAGGCGTGGTGGCGATTGGCTTCATGGCGCGAAGTGTGGCCCGTTTTCTGCTAGTTTGAGTCGTGCCCCTTCTAGCGCGGACTACGGCATTGGTTTTCGCTGCTGCAGCAGTTGAATCTGGAATCTGATATCTTTGGGGGTGGGTTTGTGAAAGAGAGGAAGAAAGAAAGTTGGAAAAGGCAAAAAAGAAACAAGGCAAAAAGGAAGAGGAAAAAAGAAAAAAGGCAGAAAAAAATAAGTCAGAAAAGAAAGATGATGAGGAAAAAAAGAAGAGAAGAGGAGATGGTAGGAAGAGAGGAACTGAAAAGGAAAGATGGGAGAAGATGATGATTGGAAAAAGAAAGAGGGAAAAATGCCTGAAAGGCGTCGCGCGAAAATTTAGGTTTGGGATTGAGAGAAAATAAAAAGAAAAAAGATTGATAAAACAAATAACAGAAAAATAAAAAAATAAAAAAAATGAAAACAGAGAAAAAATAAAGGTATCATAAAAATGAAAAAGAGAGAAAAGAAACAGAGAAAAAACAAGGATATTATAAAAATGAAAAAGAGAGAAAAGAAACAGAGAAAAAACAAGGGTATCATAAAAATGAAAAGTAAAAAGCAAGAAAAGAATATTGGAATTTTTTTAGTTGTAACTTTTGTTTTTATGTTTTCTTTTTTGTTTAACTTCTCTTTTGTTTTTGCAAATCTTGATTTTTCAACTGCAGATGGAGTATATTCAAATTTTGATGAGGTTTTTAATTCGCAACCAGTTTATTTAAATTTTAGTGATTTAATTATTGGGAATGCAAATAATACTGAATTAATAGATGAAGTAATGGTATTTAATAGAAGTTTGTCAGCAGGAGAAGCAAAGCAGATTTATAATTCTAAATTAAGAAAATATCCTCTTTCTTTTGGAAATACAACATATTCTGTTTTTTATAATGAAACTTTTGATTCTTCTGGTAATACAGCAGAAATAAGTCTACAAAGCTCTGATGTAAACATGTCAGTATTTAATTTAATAATAGAACAAACTGGATTAGTTGTAGGACAAGTTTATGATTATTTTATTTCTGTTTTTGATTTTGCGGGAAATTTATTTCAAGAAACAAGAGTAATCAAGGGAAACACAGCTCCAAGTTTTAATTCAGTTCAGTTTTCTCCTGAATTAACAGATTATGATAATTTAGACCCTAATTCAGATATTTCAATAACAGCCAATATTACAGACACTACAGATAATTTTCAAACAGCAATTTTACAATGGAAAAATTCAAATAATTCTGAATGGAATAATTTCACTATGGAAAATATTACTGCAATATCTACAAATACTTTATTGAATTCATCTTTAACATTGCCTTCTTATGAAGACAATATAACTTTAAGAATAAGAGCAAATGATACTGAAGGAGAAGTAGGGTATTCAGATAATTACACTCTTGAAAGTTGGTGGGATTGTACATGGAGTGTTGAACCTAGTGAATTAGAAGAAGTTTTAGGACATTATAAAGATAAACCTGTTGGAAACATAACTATAAATAATACAGGAGATGTTGAATATAATAATTCTGGAGAAGAGTGTAATATTGAATTTGATTTGAGTTATACTGGATTTAGTAGTAAATATTATGATTCTGATCCTTGGCCTTCCAATGATAGGGGATTTCAAATTTCTGATTTAGTAACAGTAAATGCATCTAATTCAACTATTGTACAAGTAAATGCAAGTTTTCCTTCAGCAGAAAATCCCTTCACAGAAACTCCGACAATTAATATTGATGCAAGTATAAATGATACAATAACTGGAAATTCTTCTGCAAGTGTTGATTCTACTTTGATAATTTCTTCTCCTCAACCTTTGCTTTATCAATCAATTTCTGGAGATTCAGAAGAAACAATTAATTTAATTCCTCAAGAGATTAATATAATTGCATATACAAGAAACTTGGGTTATGATTCTGATAATCCTTTAAACACTACTGCACATAATGTTTCAATTAATTGGAGTGTTCCAAGTTCTCTTTCAAGTGAGATTTCTGGAAATAGGACGAATTTTTTTGAAATTTTAAATAATTCAAATAGACAATATTTGAATTTAACATTGAATTTAACAGAAGATAATTTAAAAGAGATGTCAAGAGGAACATATGATTTTGTTTTATCTTCTTTAGGTTATGAAAATGATTCTGGAAATTTTAGTTTAATTATTAATTCAGATAATCAAACTATTTTAACAAATAATAAGACTCTTGAATTTGTATGTGGTAATGAAAGTGATAGTTATTCTTATGATTGTGGTTTAGATGAGCCTTCTTCTGGAGAGGGAACTGGTTCTGGAGGCGGAGGCGGAGGTTCAGGAGGAACTGCAACTGAAACTCTCTCAACAAGAGCTGATTTTCAACTTGTTAGAGGAGAAGATAATGAAGTTGAGATAAGTATTCATAATA
>CAYWQI010000030.1:7827-9443 GCA_964460535.1 Candidatus Woesearchaeota archaeon | reverse complement strand
GCTACGAATTCAGTTAACATACCCCGCAGCTTGCTGCGGTTGGGTTCTTGATTTTACAAAAAGGTTAAAAATTTGTAATTAAATTAAATAAGAGGTAATTAAAAAGAATTAAAAACAGTGGAATGTAAGAGATAGTATGACAAACTTAGGAAAATTAAAAAAAGTTGGATTAAGAGAAGCATGGAATCATGAAGCATTAGATTTTACCACCTGGTTAGCTCAAGAAGAAAATCTTGCAGAATTAAGTAATGAATTGGGGATAGATAATATAAAAGTAATTCAAACAGAAGCAAATGCAGGAGATTTTAAGATTGATATCTTAGCTGAAGAAGAACAAACAAATAACAAGATCATAATCGAAAATCAATTGGAAAAAACAGATCATAATCATCTAGGACAAATTATTACCTATGCATCAAGTCAAGATGCAAGATATATTATTTGGGTTGCAAAAGAAATAAGGGAAGAACATAAACAAGCAATTGATTGGTTAAATGAACATACTGATGAAGATTTGGGATTTTTTGCAGTACAAATAGAGTTATGGCAGATTGGAGAATCAAAACCAGCACCCAAATTTAATATTGTTTCTAAACCAAATGAATGGCAAAAAACAATAAAACAATCCACCGCCAAATCTGAATTAACAAATACAAAATTAATGCAATTTAATTTTTGGAATTCTTTTAAAGAATATGCAAAAGAAAATTCTAAAAAATTGAGATTAAGAAAAACTCATCCCCAACATTGGTATGACATAAGTATAGGTAGCTCTGAAGCACATGTTGCGTTAACAATTAACACCCAAACGAATGAAATTGCCTGTGAACTTTATATAAATGATAATAATGAAATTTATGAATACTTGGAAAATAATAAGGAAGAAATTGAAAAAGAAATTGGGGGTTCTCTTAAATGGATGAGATTAGATAATCGGAAAGCTAGTAGAATAAAATTATGTCGGTCTGGAAAAGTTAGTGAAAACCAAGAAGAAAATAAGGAATTATTTGATTGGTTAGTTGAGAAAACTGAAAAGTTTCAAGATGTTTTTGGAAAATATCTAAAGGAGTTTAAGTAAATATGGCAATATCAAACACAGTTCACAGTATTAGAAATATTATGAGAAGAGACCCTGGTGTAGATGGAGATGCTCAGAGAATTTCTCAAATGACTTGGATGATTTTTCTTAAGGTATTTGATGCAATGGAAGAAGAAAAAGAAGCTGAAAATGGTTATAAATCTCCATTACCTGAAGAAATTAGGTGGAGAAACTGGGCTTCAGATGAAGAAGGAATTACTGGAGAAGAACTTCTGGATTTTGTCAATAATAAAATTTTTGAACAAATTAAAAACTTAGATGTTGAAAATAACAGGAAAGCCCAAATTGTTAAGCAGGTTTTTGAAGATACTTATAATTATATGAAAAGCGGTGTTTTAATGAGGCAGGTTATTAATGAAATTAATAAAATTGATTTTACTAAATCTGGGGATAGGCATTTATTTAATGATATTTATGAAACAATTTTAAAAGAACTTCAATCTGCAGGAAGTTCAGGAGAATTTTACACTCCAAGAGCTGTAACCCAATTTATTGTTGATATGGTTAATCCTAAATT
>CAYWQI010000030.1:0-7727 GCA_964460535.1 Candidatus Woesearchaeota archaeon | reverse complement strand
AATTTATTGTTGATATGGTTAATCCTAAATTAGGAGAAATTGTTTTAGATCCTGCTTGTGGAACAGGTGGTTTTTTGACCTGTACTTTGGAAAATTTAAGAAAGGAAATTGATAATGTTGATGAATTACAAAAATTAGGAAAAAATATTAGAGGTATTGAGAAAAAACCAATGCCTCATTTACTTTGCATGACTAACCTAATGTTACATGATATTGAAGAGCCAAGTATTAAACATGATAATTCATTATCTAGGCCTATTAGAGAGTTATCTTCAAAAGATATGGTTGATGTTGTTGTTACAAATCCACCTTTCGGAGGGGCTGAAGAAGAAGGAATTGAGAATAATTTTCCTAGTGAATTTAAGACAAGAGAAACTGCTGATTTGTTTTTAGTTATGATTATGAAACTTTTAAGAGAAGAGGGAAGGTGTGGAATTGTTTTGCCTGATGGCTTTTTATTTGGGGAGGGTGTTAAAACAAGAATAAAAGAAAAACTTTTAACAGAATTTAATCTACACACAATTGTTAGGCTTCCGAATGGAGTTTTCAATCCCTATACAAGTATAAGAACAAACTTACTTTTCTTTGAAAAAGGAAAACCAACAAAAGAAATTTGGTATTTTGAACATCCCTTACCTGAAGGATATAAAACATACAATAAATCAAAACCAATTCAGATTAAAGAATTTGATTTAGAAAAAGAATGGTGGAATGATAGAGATAATAAAAAATTTAAAAAACATTGCTGGAAAGTTTCAAAAGAAGAAATTGAAAAAAGAAAATTTAATCTGGATATAAATAATCCAAATGGAAAAGAAGAAGTTGAAAATTTAAGTAGTAAGGAGATTTTAGAAAAATTAGAAAAGAGTTTTGAAAAATCCAGGGAATTGATTGATAAAATAAAGAGGGAGGTTTGAAAATGTGTAAGAGCATAAAAACTTTTTTTAAACTTTTATTTTGGTTGGCAGGAGTTCCAGGTTTAGCAGCTATTTTCTTGTATGTTGCGGCCCAATGGTCTTTTGAAATTGGCCAATGGAGATGGGGAATTTATCATATTTTGGTTTTAGTTGGATATGAAGTTATTACAGGATTAATTTTAAAAGATAAAATCTTGGAGTGTTTTGGAAGATGAAAACTAAAATCTCAACATTTCTAAAAGAACGCCCTGAAAGATTTAAACCAGCTGAAGCTAATAAATTAAACCTAAAAAGATTACAAAAGATAGATTTTTCGGGAAATATGTATTTTTCTGAAGGAAATAAGACCAAGACAAATATGATTTTAATTAAGGAAGGAGGTGTTTGGGAATGAGTGAAGAAGAGATAAAATTAGATGTGTTGAAAAAAAGAATATTAAGATGTGTTGAACAATTAAGAAAATTTAGAAAATTTTTGGAAAATACACATGGAACACATCAGGCATATATCCTTAATAGATATTCAGAAAGTATTAGATCTGAGATTGACGAATCTGTTCATTTAGTTTTTGAGTATAATCAATTAAAGGATTTTCCCAAGGTTAGAGATTGTGGGAAAGAAGAGATTAGGGATAAAGATTTAGGTGAATTGAGTGCTTATATTAAAAATATTTTAAGAGAGTTAGAAACTGCAGGAGATTATATTTACTCTTATCTAAAATCTAAAGATATGACTGAAGCAGAGCAATCTAAAATTAAATGGGCTGAGGAAGAATTAGAAAAATTAAAAAAGAATGAATGTGACTTAAATATTCTTCAAAATTTAGAAGAGGCCCTAAATGAAGGAGCATCCGGGCATTATCTAGCTTGTGGGATTATTAGTGCGAGAGTAATCGATCATATACTTCAATTTATTAAAAAGAAAGAAGGTTTATCTAATGAAAATTTAAATGAGCAGATTATTGAAAAACTGAGAGAATTAGAGGTTGTTAAAAAAGATGAAATTGCAGGACAAGACAAAAAAGAATTTTTAGATGCTGCGAAATCTGCAAGAGATGCTGTAAGCCATAAAATAAAATTTATGCCAAATGGTCCAAAATCATTCTCCCTATTAAGCTACGCCTTTATAATCTCTGATTTATTTGTTAAATATTTGGAGAGGAAAAATGAGTAATGAATTAATTCTTGCGATTTCAACAACATTTTTGGCAATTTTCACATTAGTCTTAGCCATTTTTACATATTATCTTTATTCTGAAGCAAGAAAAACTAGAGAATATCATATGGTATTAAATCGACCAGAATTAAGTGTCACTTTTCAACCTTCTAAAAAATTTATCCAACGGATAAATATTCATATAAAAAATATTGGTAGAAGCCCAATCTATAACTTGGAATTAGAAAAAGTTGAGGGAGATGTAACTAGTTTTGATGGAAAAGAAATATCTGAATTAGAATATTTAAAAAAAATAAATTATTTGGGTCCAAATCAGGAAATTGTTCAACATTTCTTTAATTTTATTGGGAGTAAACTTAAACCTGAAGAAATAAAATTTGATTTATTCTTCAAATATGAAAATGAAAAAAGAAACATTTATAGGAAAAAATTTCCCATAGATTTTGGGCAATTTAGAGGGATGTCTCAATTAGGAGAAGAGCCTTTATACAAAATATCAAAAAATATAGAAAAAATAAAAAACGATATTCATCACTTGTCTACTGGTTTTAAAAAACTTCAAGTAATTACTCAAACTAAAAAAGAAAAACAAGCTGAAGAAAGATAAAATTTTAAGAAAATTAAAAAGAGGATGGACTTAATTAAAAAAGAACAGAATAAAAAATGAAAGGAAAACAACTAACAATCGGAGAAAATCAAAAGCAAGAAGTTTTTTATAACAACCTTTCAACTTATTTGAAACTAATTAATTTATTTTTATCTAAAAATATTAAACCAGAGAAATTAGGTAAATATATTAAAATTTTGGGAGGGTATGCCTTTAAGAGCTCTTTGTATCAAGGTAAGGGAATTCCAGTTATAAGAATTTCTGATTTTAATAATGAAAGAATTGATTTATCTAATGCTAAATATTGTGAAGAAAGACCAGAATATGATAAATACCAATTATTTGAAGGAGATATAATTATTGCAATGACTGGTGGAACGATTGGAAAGTTAGGAATTGTTCAAGGAGGTTTAGGTAAACTTTATTTAAATCAAAGAGTTGGAAAATTTCAAATTTTAAAACCAGAAGAATTCTTTGATAAGTATGTTTATTGGTTAGCCAGAGGCATTCAAGAGAGAATAAAAAGAATTGGTTATGGAGGAGCACAACCAAATATAAGTGGAAAACAAATAGAGGAAATAGAGTTTCCAATTCCAGATAAGAAAACACAAGAAAAAATTATTAATTTCTTAGAATGTTTAAGAGATAATTGTTTAGAAAATAAAGAATATTTTGATGAGAAAACAGAAAAAGAGATTTTAAAATTGCAACATATCGGGGAAAATTTATTCCAGGTTTCAGATAATTCACAAAATGATGAATTATTATTAACAAAATTCAGACAATCAATCCTCTCAGAAGCTGTTCAGGGAAAACTTGTTTCTCAAAATTCAAAAGACGAGCCTGCATCTGAATTATTAAAGAAAATAAAAAAGGAAAAAGAAAAATTGATTAAAGAAGGCAAGATAAAGAAACAAAAACCTCTTCCTGAAATTTCTGAAGATGAAATTCCTTATGATTTGCCTGAGGGTTGGGTTTGGTGTAGGTTGGGGGAAGTTTGTGAGTATATCCAAAGGGGAAAAAGTCCAAAATATTCTGAAATAGAGAAAGTACCAGTTATCTCTCAAAAATGTGTTCAATGGAAAGGTTTTGAAATAGAAAAGGCAAGATTTATTGAAGAAGAAAGTTTAAGCAAATATGAAAATAATAGGAGATTACAAGATAGAGATTTACTTTGGAATTCTACTGGAGATGGAACTATAGGAAGAATCTGTTTATATAAAGAAAAATTAAATCCTTTCGGTATTGCTGTTGCGGATTCTCATGTAACAATCTTAAGGAGTTTTAAAAAATATATCTTGCCAGAGTATGTTTTAATTTGGAATTCATCAAGTTTTGTTCAAGAAAATCTAAACGTTTCAGGAAGTACAAAACAAACTGAATTAGGTACAGGAACGGTTCAAAAACAACTTATCCCTCTTCCCCCTCTCCCTGAACAGCGTCGGATTGTTGAAAAGGTTGATGCTCTTATGGGTTTTTGTGATGAGTTGGAAGAGAGGATTAAAGAGAATAAGGAAAGTATTGAGCAACTTATGAATAGTGTTTTGAGGGAGGTTTTTAGGAGATGACAACCATAATTTCTCTTTATTTGAATAAAAGAAATCAAATAATGATTTTATCAGACACTAAACATTCTTATGAAGACGGCCCAATAGAGGATACAAAAATAAAAATTTTTAATGGTATTTTGTTTTGTGGAGCAGGTAATGATGATAGCATAGGTCAAATACATCGTAAGATTAAGAACCAGACCAATATAGATTCTTGTTCAGAAGAAATAGTAAAAATAAAACAAGACAACAAAAATTCTTTATTAAATGAAACAACAAAATCTGCAGGAGAAAATCTTATGGATACTGAATTCTTTATAATTGACACAAAACAAATCAAAGGCAATAAAATAAGAAATATTAATATAAATGAAGTAGGTGATTTTGAGATAATTGGATCAGGAATAAAAAGGATTACAGATATCCAAGAAATATTTAGAGGATATTCTGAAAGAACTTTTAGTGATGTTACAAAAAAAGCGTTCTTTAGAGAGATTATTTCTGTTTTTTTGAATATAGCTAAATTTGATCAGAACACTGGGCATCCTTCAATTTTTCCTATAGAAGTTTTTATTTTAGAAAAAGATAAATCTCCCAAAAAATATGTTTTAAAATTTGATAAAGAATTATTAAAAAATCCAGATAATTATGATCCGAAAGAAGAGGAAATTAAAAATGATTGAAGAAATAAAAAAAACAAAGTATAAATTTAAAGAACAGTTGGAACTTTATGAAAAAATTAAAAATGATTTATCCACTTCTGATAAATTTAAGTTGATCGATAATTTAATTAATGATGATATTTTTTCATACTTGGAGCTTATAGCCAAATTTACTTTCGATATTGCAGAAGTTTCAGAAAAATATGTTAAGTTTCTTGAAAGGTTTTCTGAAAAAATTAAAAACGATATGGCTCAATGGCCGTTTCTAAATTCTTTAAAAGAAATTGGAAGGAGAAGACAAGATATAGCACTACAACTTTATGAGAAAATAATGTCTGAGAGCAAAGAGGATTTTTTAAAAATCATAGCCGGATTAATTCTCGGAGGATATTCTATTGAACATGAAGAAAAATTTAAGGAAATGATTAAAGATGAAACAGATGATTTAAGATTAATTTCTTATATGAAATCGATTATAGTTATTTATGAAAAAGAAAGTGAAATACCTACGGAAGTTTTTAACTTTTTAGATAAAATTGAAAAATCTGGGAAAGAAAATTTATTAAGAGAATTAGCAAATGTTTCTCTTGCATTATATGACAAAGACCAAGATTATTTTTATGATAAAATTTTGAATATTGTCAGATTAAATAATAAGGATTTTAATTATCTAATTTTTTCTAGACTTTCTTACACAGAGACGATTAATAAAAAAAGGAGATTTGATCTTATTGAATTAGCTAAAGATTCTGAAGAGATAGTTGTTGATGAAATATTGCAAATTTTGAAAGATTATCCTGAGGAATTAGATAAAATTGGAAAATTAATAATTTATTGGATTAATAAGAATATAGCTTATAAGTTAAGAAACCTTGATTGGATATTGAAAGAATTGTCTAAACAGAATAAAAAATTCATAGATTATTTTTTTGATAATTTTGGAGAGATAAATAAAAAAACTGGAAGGCATGCATTACCTGGGCTTTTCTTAATAATATCTAAGAATGATATTTCATATTCAATTAATTCTTTATCTAAATTGGATATTACTGATAAGGAAGAATCTAGATTATTTTATGAATTATGTAGAAAGATAATTAGTAATATTTATGGAGATGAAAGATATTATGATGATTTAATTAAACTGGTGAAGAAAATTCAAGAATCTGCTAAAAATAGAAACTTTATCTCACAGAATTTGATTAGGGAAATTGGAGAAAAGCCTTCAGAACAAGATAAACTAAAGTTAAAATATGATAATTTAATTAATTTAGCTCATGAATTATTAGAGCAATTAGAATATAGACAAAACGAGTATAATTTTAATAAAATTGATAAAAATATTAGGAAGTATGAAGAAATATATAAATATGGAAAAGATATTATTTCAAAATGTAAGGAACAAAAAAGGTTTTCCTATTTGTTGTGGATGGGTGAGAGAGAAGAGCCTTCCGAAGAAAAAATAAAAATAAATGAAAAGGAAGATCCTTTAACAAAGTCATTTAAGCAACAATTCATTTTAGGAAAATATTGGCCAAGAGCTTATTTAATAAAATTAGATGAAACATTAAATTTATACAAGAAATATCCTAATGGAAGATTTAATCAAGACAATTTAGATAATGAAATTAAAAAAAATCTATTAAATGAAAATAGATTTTGGACATTTTTTAGTGAACTCTTGTTTATTGAGAAATTTGATAAAAAAAATGTTGTAAAAGAGATAGAACCTAAAATAAATTCTCGAGGTTTGGAGAAGATAAATTATCTTGATCTTAAGTCAAATATCTTTGGCAGAGATATTTATTTTGAAATAACAAGACCAGAGATTGATAGATCATTGAAATTAGCAAGTGGGAGGGCCGTTACATTAGGGAACAAATCATTTTCAATTATCGATGGCAAATATCGCCAGATTTTTTCAGAACAGACTTATAATGAAATGAAAGATGGGAAGAGAAATGATTTATTTTTTGTTGTTGTTGATATAGGAAGCTCTACAGTTGATGAATATGGAATCTTAAGTGCATTTTTAGGAAGTCCTGCTTATACTTTAGTAACTGATAAAAAGACAGGAAGAGTAATAAAAGAATATCCTACACTAGCAGAGGATAGCCTGTATCACAAAAATAAAAAAACGGAAATAATTTCAGGAGTAATCTATTTTAAACAAAATTTGGTTTTTGATGGAGACAACCCCAAGATAAAATTAGTTGGAGATATTATTCAAAATCCAAATGCGATAACTAAATTAAATGACGAGGAGATTAAAAAATTAAAAGAGATAATTTTTAGTTAAGATGAAAAATAAAGATAAAGCAATAACAGCATCAAATTGGAAGAAAGTTTTAAGAGAAATCTATAATTATGCTCCAAATAATTGGGGAGAAAGTCAAAAGGTTAGCAAATATGATAGTAATCATGAATTGGTAAAAAAGCTTAAAATTTCTGGGCAAGAATTAGGAAACACTATTTCTTTTTTAGAGGAACAAAAACTAATAAAAACAAACATTTCTAATCCTAAAAAATATTCTGCATTTTGGATAATAACTGAAAAAGGATTTAATGTCTCTAGAGAATTGGAAAAAGAAATTTCAAACGCATTTCAACAAGCGACAATTATCTTTTTCACATTTATTTTGGCCTTGACAACTTTATTTAGCTTTATAGCAGAATCTCAAAATAACGAAAATTTATTTATTTGGTATGTTGTATCTATTTTGATGGGAATATCTATTACTACATATATATTTAAGAGGTCAATAAAATGAACAAAAAAGCACAAGCAAACATGGACTTAGAAGAATTGATAAAA
>CAYWQI010000029.1:0-9684 GCA_964460535.1 Candidatus Woesearchaeota archaeon | reverse complement strand
TAATTGACTCTTTGAGGTAGAACTACTATTTATAATTATTTTTTAGACACGCTCTGTTTTAGAAAAGATTTAAAAAACGAGTTAGAATATCTTTTTTATGAGAAATCCTATAAATTATAGTCTTGCAGAAAGAGTTAGTTCTAGAAAGAATATTTTTGAATGTTCTTTTAAAGAAATAAGCAATCTAGAATTTCAAGATTACTTCCAGAGTAGATTATTTAGAACTTCTGAAAGATTTAAAGAACCTTTATTAGCATTAACTGCTCAAACATTTGACCACTTATTTAAGCCCTTTTATTTGGTTCAACACAAAATTGCAAAATATTCCTTAAAAAGGTTAACACAATAACATTTATAAATCATTTTTATTGAGAAATATAATGATAAAAGGAAAATTAATACAATTTAGAAGAGGAAGAAAAACAATAAAAGAAAGACATTATTTAATTGAAATTCCATCAGTAGATAATAAAGAAAAAGCTGAAAAATTTATTGGAAAAGAAGTTGTTTGGATTTCTCCAGGAAAACATAAAAAAGAGATTAAAGGAAAAATTTCTGGAGCTCATGGAAATAAAGGAATTGTTAGAGCAATATTTGAAAAAGGATTACCAGGACAAGCAATAACAACAGAAATAGGAGTTAAAGAATAATGGCAGTAAGAAAAGCATCAGCATATAGTAAGAGAAAAGTAACACCTTTTACAAGAATTAGTAAAAGGAGACAGAAATCTTATATTAAAACTGTTCCTCAGCAGAAAATTGTTAAGTTTACAATGGGAAATCTCAAGAATTATAATAAAGGAAAATTTCCAGTAATTATTCGAGTTATTGCTACTGAAGATGTTCAAATAAGACATATGGCATTTGAAGCTTGCAGACAATTTGTGAATAAAAAACTAGATAAACAACTTTCAGGAAATTATTTATTTAGAGTTATTCCTTTTCCACACCATGTTCAAAGAGAGAATAAAATGATTACTGGTGCTGGTGCTGATAGAATGCAGACAGGAATGCAATTAGCTTATGGAAAAGTTGCAGGAAAAGCAGCAATTGTTAAAAAAGGAAAAACAATTTTTTTATTAGCTCTTCCAGATAAAAATGCAGCAATGTTTGCAAGAGGATTGATAAAGCAAATTAAATCAAAACTTCCCTGCAAAATAACAACTAGAGAAGAAAAGTTTTCTAATAAAGAATAAAAAGAAAATGGATTTTTATTATTTCCAAAGTACTCATCCTTTTAGGATTGGAGGAACAAGAAATTTAGATTATTCTATTTTTAGAGGATATTTTTGGAAAGAACAGGATATTGAAAATCTTATTCAAGAAGAAGATGAAAAACTCAGAGGAATGAATGGTGAAGTTTTAAAAGAACCAAGTTTGGAGAATTCTGTTCAAGAAACAAGGGAGAGAGATTCTTCGAAAGTTGCTTTGAAATAATGTCTAACTATATAGTGATAACAAAACCAAAAGATTTATAAAGTCTTAGAACATATAAATATTAATAAAAATTTAAAATAAATTTAAAATGGAACCATTAATAAGATTAGACCCTGCAAGAGATTTCAGTAAAGGGGATTATCTCGCATCTAATAACAATATGGGGGTTGTTGAACAAGGATTGGAAAAATTAGCTAGAGATAATAATGATGTTGAAACTTTAAGACAGGTTGGTAAAGATTTACATGGTAGTGAATCCCATTATAGTGATCCTCAGACTTATCCTAATCCTGGTCTTGCAGCAAGGAATGATTTAGTTTCTCAAAGAGATATTGGAAAAAGCAAATTAACAGATTATGTAATGGCACATTCTCAAGATGTTTTTGGACTTTTAAATCAAGAAGGTCAAGAAGCTTTATTATTAAATTCAAAATTAGAAAAAACTTCTGATAATAAAGAATATAATAATTTTGTAGAAGATGTTCAAAAATATCAGAAATTAATGCAAATTGCACAAAATCAGGATCCAAGACAAATTGGAGATTTTGTTTCTAATGAACTTATGGGAAAAAAAGGAGAAGGAAACGATGTAGACAAAGAAGCTTATAAGTTTATGTCAGGTAATGATAGATGGGTTCAGGGTTTATTCCAAGATTATATTGCTAGAGCACAAATGAAAGCAAAAAGCCATTATATTGATATTAAAGAACAAGATGGAGAACCAACTCCTGTAGTTGATAAAGATAAATTAGAAAACTTTGCTAAAACTTCATTAAGAAATGCAGAAGATAAAGGAGATAAAAAATATTTTGAAGTATTAAATAAGATAGCATATAATTCAGCAAGTAATTAGAGATTGATTTTTTCTTTATTTTTTTAACTTAATTTTCTTTTTTCTTTTGGTTGTTTATCAACAATCTCTGAAACAAGTTTAGCCATTACTTCTAAAAATTCTTCAGAACGTTCTTGCCACATGTCTATTTCAACACCTTTTAAATCTTTTATTTCTCCATGTGCTATTTTTTTATGCAAGTCAAATAAATCTCTATACCAGATAACATATTTCATTTTTAATTTGTTTTTATCAACAAAAGTTTCTTTTAAATCTCCAGGAATATGTTCTGGTGATGCTGGAATTAAACCAGCTGCAATTAAAGCAGAGTGAGATGAATCAACCATGCTCCAAAATAAACCTTCAATTGAGGCTAATTCATTTGATTTACTTCTTGCTATGTGTTGTGGTGCTCTTTGTAAACAAGAATGAATTGCTTCAGGAGTTGATTTAATTTTTCCTTGAAATAAAAGAGATTTAATTGGGTCAAAAAATCCTGCAAAATCAATCATTGTTTCACCATAGCGAATTATGTTTATTAAAGTTGGGTCTCCTCTAATTAAATCTTCCCACCATGTTGTGAGTTTAATTGTATTAATATGAAGTTCTCTTGCATAAGGATTGCTTCTAACTAATTTAGATAGTTCTTCTCTATACCATGCAATAAGTTCTTGGTCCCATTTAACAGAAGCATCATCAATTACAATTATAATATCAATATCACTTCCAGAGACCTGGGATTGTTTAATTGTTGAACCAAAAAGAATAATTGATTTTATTAATTTGTCAAATTTTTTATAAGCTTTAATTGCAAAATCCATTGCAATATCTCTTTCATATTTTATTTTTAAAGTAGGATATTTTTCCTTGTCTTTTTTTGCAGGTTTCTTTTTTTTCTTTTTCTTGTTTTTTTCTTCAAGTCTTTTTTTAGAAGTTTCTTTTTCAAGATTTTTTTTATCTTTTTCTAAATTTGTGTTTTTCTTTTTTACCATTTCACCTCTTGTTTATCAAATTTCCTGACTATATAAAAGTTTACTTATAAAAAATATGGTTGATACAAATATCATAATTAATGCTAATAGAGAATCAAAAATTTCAAAATAATTAAAATTATATGATTTATATAATAAAACAGTATATACAATTATATTTGCTATTAAAATCATACCTTCTCCAATATTCCAAAGTTTTTCCATTTTAAATTAATAGACTTACTATTGCTAAGATTATTGCTAAAAGACTTCCAATTATTATTGTCCATTGCAATATTCTTTTTAAAATTTTATTTTTCATTTTATATTACTTTTGAATTTAAATAAATTAAATATAAAATAAACAAGATAGCAAGAATTCCAATAATCAAACCTAACCAATAAATAAATTTACTTAAATTATCTCTTTTTTTTGCCATTTTCACCTCTTTATTCTTTTATTATCCTAGTTTAATAATGTTTTTTATGTTTTTAAATCTAATGAATTATTCCATTGGTCTTCCTGATGTTCTTGAACCTGCTCCTCCATGACGTTGGCCTCCAAGTTCTGCAGGTAATTGAGAAAAACCTGCTCCAAAAGTATTAAAATTTCCTTGAGGAAGAAATTCTCCATAACCTCCAAAATAATCTTGTTGTAATCCATAAGACTGGTTCCAAGTAGGTCCTGCTTCCATAGAGTATATTGGAGAACCCATTGCTTCTAGTGATGGTTTTAAAGGAGGATTTGCTCCACTTCCAGGTTGTGGTGCAAAATGTTGCCACCAACTTACAGCTTCAATAACTTTTTTTCCTTCAAAACCTTTTTCTCCAAGTTTTTTCATAATATCTTTCATAGGAACATTTCCCATTCCCATTGGAAGTTCAGTGTGTTCAAATCCAAAATTATCACTTAAATGTACATGTTTAGCATAAGGAGCTATTGTTTCAGTTTCTTTTATAATATCTTTTTCTGAAAATCCTTGTTTTCTTAACATATTTATATGTCCTACATCCCATGTAACTCCTAACATTTTTTCTGCTTGTTTTTTTGCTTGAGATTCAGACATACCTAAACCACCTTGTTTTTTGGAAAGAGTTGCTTTATTTACAAATTCTTTTCTTGATGCTTCAACTAGATTTTTTAAATCCTCACCAGTTGCCAATGCTCCTCCTGCAGGAGGATTTTCAATTCCAATAATTGGGGCCTTGTCTTTAAATTTATCATAAGCTTTAATTGCAGCATTACCAAAAGTTTTTGATGCTTGTTTTACTGCAAATTGTTCAACAGGCACATATAAATTTGGATTTAATTTTTCTTGTCTAAGATTATTGACTAACAAATTCAATGCTTGTGATTGGATTTTTGGATTACGTCTTGTTAATTCTAATTTTTTTATCTCGTTTGGACTCATCTTTTCTATTTCTTCTTCAGTAGGTAATTGAGAAGCTTTACGATATTGTTCAGCAAGATTTTGCAATTCATTTAATCTTTCTTTGTCATTATCTTCTTTTGCATATTTGTATGCTTTGTTGAAAAGAGCATTTGCTTGCATTTCACTATGTTTTATGAATTCTTTTGCTGTTTCCATTCTTGAATAAATTTCTCTTTCATTAGGAGTAAGATTCTCTTGATTGATAGCCTTTGAAAGTATTGCCTGTATTGATTCTTCATTTTTTCCTATATCTCCTAAACTTTCAAGAATTCTGTCAGCATTTTCTTTATTCATTAGAATTTGGGATGTTTGATCATCCCATTGAGTATGGTTTATATTTTCTAAATTTTCTTTTGCAGTATATTTTTTTCCTATATTTTTTTGTCTAGGATAGAACCTATCTTCTTCTTCAGCAGGTACCATTTTTCCAGATTCTCTATCAACAAGAATTAATTTTTTAGCTCCATCTTTTTCTCCAATTTGTCCGGGTTTGAATTCACTTCCAGGAAGCATAGCACTTGAATGAAAAGTAACTTGAAGATTACCTTTTGGATCTAAATCATGACTTCTTTCTAAAGCATTTACAATTTGTCTTTCAACAGCTTCCCTATTCGATTCACTCCAACCTTGTTTATCAAATCCTGTGGGTTCAACAACTGGAGCATGAAAACTTGGTTGAACTCCTGTTAATTCAAAAACTCTTTTTGCTTCTTTTAATTGTTCATTTGGAATAGAATCAAAAACTTCAGGAGAAACTTGTGTAATTTCAATATTCTTTGCTCCAGCATTTAAGTTTTGTGAAGCTACTTTAACAACATTTGCACTTCTTGAATCTGTTGACATTCCAATATCTCCTACAGAAACATTGTTTCCAGGATAAACTCCACTAAATTCAGGATTTAAAGAATTATATCCTCCTTGATAAATATTTTCTATATTATAATTATCAATACTATAATCCTCTTTTTCTGCCATATTTATTTATATTTATAGAAGTTTATTAATTTAACTATTTGATATTTAATTAAGATTGATATTTTCTAGCTGAAAATTCTCTTTTTTCTATTCCTGAAATATCTTCTTTATCTGAAGATTGAAAGTTTTCAACAGAAACATAATCTTTTTCTAAATTTCCTTGTTTAGAGTTGTTAATTGTTCTAACTTCTTGATTTTCATTTATATTAAATTTTCTTGAATCAATTGAAAAATCTTGTTTAGATGTTTGTATTTGATTTTGAAGATTATTTTCATAAGGATGTTCATTTCCAGTTGAATATTGTGGAGTATTTTTTGTTACTTTTTTTATTCCATAATGATTTTGTTCTTCATTTTCTGAATTTTTATTAATGCTTTGTTGTTGTACAAAATTTTCTAATCTTGTAGATGTTCCTTGGTTGTTATTTGTATTTAAAACAGGAGCATTAATATCAATAAACTTAATTTGTCCTCTAAATTCTGCATTTAAAATTTTTGTTTTTTTATTATCTATGTCTTTTTTCTGTTCTTCTTTTATTGAATCTATTTCTTTTTTATTCTTTTTGTTTTCTTGTTTTACTTTTTTATTGCTTCTATTGAGTTGAATACTCCAGGAGCTTGCTCTGACTTGGCGGGGTGGCTCAATAGAAGGCTTAAAAATACCCCGCAGCTTGCTGCGGTTGGGTTTTTTATTTGTTTTACTTTTTTCTTTCTTGTTTTCTTTTTTTATAGAAGAGATTTTTTCAAGAACTTCTTCTAAGTCTGATGTTTCTTTATGTTCTTTAGTCTCAGGTTCTGATTTTTGTGAAATTTTCTTTTTTTCCATAAATTATCTAAGAAATAAAAATATATAAAATTATGGTATCTGAGTATCTGGTAACAAATTTATATCCTTTTTAATAATTCTTGATATATGTAATTTAATAAATAATAAGAAATTTTAATTAATATATCCTAAAGTTCTTTTGTATAATTGTGTCTTTAAATTTATTATTAGAAGATATTTCTGTAACTTGTTATGTTTAAGTTTTAAAAGTTTTTACCACTAATATTTCTTTAGAGAATTGATTTGTTTTATTTTTGTTAATAATTTCTTCTAGTTGATTATTAAGTAATAGGAAAAATTATGTATAACTTGGCATTCCATGGGCTTTTTTGTAAATATCAAAAAAACTAAATGCTTGGTCAGAAGCTTGTTCTGATGCATATTCTCTTACTTTTTCTTCAAAAAAATTGTCTTTTTTTATGTCTTTTATTTCTTCTTTGTTTTCATCTTTATCTTTTTTATTGTCTTTATTTTTTTTATCAGAGGAATTATATCCTCCTACAAGAGCTGTAAAAGGGTTTGATGTATCTTTTTTCTTTTTTTCTTCAGCTTCTTCATGAGGAAGTTTATCCTTGTCATTGATAAAATATTCAATCTCGTCTTGCATTTCTTTTAAACTTCCTTCTGTAATTTCTTCTGAAAATCCAAGTGCTGTTGAGATTGTGTCTTTGTCTAATTCTTGATTAAGTTTTTTTAGTTCTTCATCATTTAAAGCATAAGCTCTAAAAGTAACTTCAACTCTTCCTCCAAATGCAAAATGTCCTTGTTGTTTTATCATTTGAGGTATTCCACGAAAATAAAAATCAACTAAGATAACTTTATTGTAATTTCTTATATTTCTTGATATTTTTTCTTCTTGAAAATCTTTTGGAAGATTACCTTGAATTGCCTCTTCCTTGACTCTTATTCCTTGTTTACCTAAAAGAGTTAATTCTAATAATACTGTATTAAATGTCTTAATTAAATCAGGATTTTTTCCTTGTTCTTTTTCTTCAAGTTCTGAAGATGCTTTTAAGTATGGTCTAGCCCAACGAGAATAAAGTTTTAAACTATTGTATTGAGTTTTTAAATAATCTTTTTGTAATTTGTATCTTTTTCTTAATTCTCTTTCTGAATGTTCTATCCAAATATTAAAATCTGCAATTCTTGATTTAAGTATTCTTTTAACTCTATCATTTAAATCAATTTCTTCTCCTTTTTCATTTTTTAAACTTTCATCTTTTATTACAAGAAAAGCATCTCTTAGAGTTTGAAATCCTAATTGCCCAGAAGCCATTGCATTTATACTTCCTTGTCCTCTTTGCATATCTACTTTGTCCATCCATATTTGTTTTAAAGCTTGTAATGCTGCCTCTTTTTTTGTTTTGTCTTTTGAATGATATTTGTCATACATTTGAAGCCTAATTTGAAAGTCTTTTAAATCATAAAGTGTTTGTAGAATTCCCTTTGTTAAAACTCCAATATCTTGCAAAACCTTGGATGCTTGTTGATGCAGTATTCCTCTTCTTTGACTTAATTCTGAATAATGACCACTTCCAGGACTTGATGTAAAATTATCAACAAGTTTTTCTGTTTTATATCCAAAATTATTTATTAAATCTAGAATAAAGAAATATACAGGTTCAAGAGTTTCTGAACCTGACTGATAAACTAGTTTGTGTTCTGTTTCTGGCTCTCCTTTTTTTTTATAATGAGAACTTACTTCTTTAATTAGTTCATTTATTGGTTTCATGGCAATTCTTTTTTATTGTTTATTAATCTAATAAGAATTAAGTATTTTTAAAATGTTTGGATGAAAATTATTTAAACATCTTTTCAACTTTTGTTCTCTTTAATTTTAGAAATTTATCACAAACCTGTTTTAAATGAAATGAAAATTTATTTTCAAAACCAATATTTTCAACTTTCCTTCCAATTTCTCATACATCATTAATTGCAGGAACAAAATCTCCATCAGAAGAAACTAAAATTGCTGTATCATAAGCATTATTGTAAGCCAGTTTAACCATATCAACTGCTAAATGAATGTCGTCTTCTTTAACTTGATATTCTGTTTTCCATTAATTTTTACTTCTTGCATTCTACATAAGACTAATTTGAAGTTAGGAATTTCTCTCAACTTTTCAAAAAATCTTTGTTGAGAAAGATATGCTCGATTATCTTTATTTCTATCAAGAGGGCAATTATAGTAATAAACTCTCACTAAATCTTTATCTCCTACAATTTTCTTCAGAAATTTTTCAAAAGAAAAATTTATTTGTTTTTCATCAGGACACAATTTTTTTACTAAATGATATAAATTACTTCCATCAATAAAAACAATTATTCTCTCTTTTTTCTTTATCCATATTAAGATATAGAAAGAACATTAATAAAACTTTGATTAAGATATGAAAACCCAGGTTTGATAAAAACCAATTCGGGGGGTATATGATTATATTAGTTAGTTAGGGTTTCTATATTTTTCTGTTTAGCTTTTTTCTGTTTGATACGGAATCCTTTAACTTCAAACTTTTCTGTAGAAACAAATTTTAGATATTTATCAAGAATTTTATTCAAACTTTTATAGCTTGGAAATTTCCATATAATCAAATGAATTGATTTAGCTCCACAAATTATGTCAGCCCCATAATCCTTTGATTTAATGAAGAGAATTTCATCTTTCCATTTAGAATAATCATCTACCGAATGCCATGCAATTTCATCAATAGAAAAATTCTTATCAAATTTTTTAGCAATATCTAAAATTATGTCCATAGATGTTTTCTCAGTTTTTATTTTTAGATAAACTTTATTGTCTTCTAGATTTGATCTTTTTTGAATTGTTAATTTTTTCATTTGCAAAAAAATGTAGACAAGATAGGGAGCTTAGAATACATCAGAAAGCTACCTTAGTATCTTCTCGGTTTTGCAACCTGCTAAGCACTCCAGAAATCTGATTAGGGCTGCTCCGATCAAGGCCTGACCCATTTCACAGATACGGAATCAAAGCAGACAAAACGTCAGCAAAGATATTAAGACTTTCTGACTTCTTCATCACACCTATCCGTCATCTGCCTAAAGCCCATTTGCACGAGGGCAGAGGGCTAACCTGCCGATCTAGTCTACTTTGTAATTAGAAAAAAGAAGTATTTAAGATTTGTGGTTTATTTTTTTAATTGTTCTTAATCATAATTATTGGACTGTGACAACAAAAGGCTTTTGGTTTTAA
>CAYWQI010000028.1:0-9906 GCA_964460535.1 Candidatus Woesearchaeota archaeon | reverse complement strand
ATGTTCTAAGTGTTTTAGAAATTGTCCACATAATGCAATTATTTTTAATGAAGAACATTTAAAAGCTGATAAAAAAATTGTGCCGGATAAGAAGGAATAGGTTTATGAAAAACAATAATCGTAAAAAGAGCAGTTATTGCAACGTTTAGATTTTAAGGTTTCTGGAAGTTTTTCTTTAAGGAAAAGTTCAAGTTCTGTTAAAAACAATCCCAGTTTTTGCTCAGATTCTAAATTTAGTTCAATAAAATATTCACAACTAAATTCAATATCTTTAATTAAACCTCTAAACTCTAATCCTTTTTCTTTAAGTATTTTTAAATAGTATAAAACCTGCATTTTAGTGCCTTTTAAATTAGAACTTGTTTTCTTATATTCAATAAGAAGATTATTTTTTGTATCAATATCATCTATTTTAATATTATCAAATTGAAGTTCTTTTGTTTCTTTTTCTTGATGAAGATATTCTCCAACTTTTGTTGTTTCATTTTGGAAATTTATTCCATAATAATAAAGCCAAGCTTGTCTTTTGCAATGGAAATAGTTCTTGATGAGAGTTCCTGTAATCTTAGACATTTTAAAATTGAAAAGCATCATAATTTAAATTAAATCCCGTTTCTGAATTATATAACTCCGGATACTTTTTAACATCTAAATAATAAAAAAAATCCCCAATTTTCTCAAAATGGTGTTCTAGCTCATCAAATTTTTTTGGTAAAATATCTATCATAAATAATGAAAGTTTTTTTCTTATTTTCTTTAAATTTGAATTTTTTATAAATTTTTCCTCCTTAGAATTTAGAATTTTTTTATATTCTTCCAAAAAAAATTTAGATTCAGCATTCAAAATAAATATTTCTATAGTAGGATAACTATTTATAACTTTGAACCCTTTTTCTGAATCTAAAATGGCAGAAAAATTTGAGTTAACAATATTTTTCGATAACTCATTAGAATGTCTCAAACCCACCATTTTAAGATAATATTTGTCAATAAATTCTAAAATATTACTTGAATCCTTTAAGTTTGGAATTAACTCATATGTTTTTTCTAAAAATTCTTTATCATAAATATACTCTCCAAAAGATTTTAGTTTTTCATTATTTTCATTAATAAGAGTAAATAAAATAAATTTTCCTTTTTTACCAATTTCTTTTAATTCATTAAATCTATTACATCTACCAATACTTTGTATTATAGAATCTGCGGGAGCAAAATCTCGATAACAAATATCTGAACTAATATCAACTCCCGCTTCAATAAGTTGAGTAGTTATAACTATGTATTTCTTTTCTGATTGGATTTTTGAAACAGAGTCTCCAATAATTTTACTTAAATTTTTTTTTCTATCAAAAGAAGTTAAATTTGTAGATAAATATACAATTATGTACTCATTAAATCGTTTTTTTTCTTTCACAACTTTTAAATAAAAATCTAGAGAACTCTTTTTTGTATTTAAAATAAACAAATATCTATTAACAGGATTTGAAGAGTATGAATGAATAAAATTTTTATACAAATTATCTAAACAAACTCTACCTAAATTATTTTCAATCTCTACTCTATTCATTTCAGAATCTAAAAACAAATATTTTGATTTTGTAAGCTCTATAATTTTATCTTTTTTGCCATCAAATATTAACGGAATAGTTGCAGATAAAAAGATAAAATAAACTCCAAATTTTGTTGAAAGCTCAATAAATAACTCCCTAACTAAATCCCAATATCTTGTGGGTATAGCCTGAACCTCATCAAGCACAATAATTGAATTAACAACATTATGGAATTTATTCATAAAAGAATTTTTCCCTCCAATGATAGTATGTAAAAGTTGAACATATGTCGAAACTACAATAGAACTATCCCAACTATTAACAAAAAGTAAATTTTTTGAATAAGAATCAGAAGAATAAGAGATATTTTCTTCATTAATCTTCTTTAAATAATCGTATTCTGCTAAATAATGATGTTTTAAAATATAATCATTCTCACGGTCTTCAAAATCATTAATTCCACACTTTAGAACCTCACAAAAAACAGAATAATTTTGTTCAATAACTGTCGTAAATGGAAGTATATAATGGATTTTATAATCATTACATAATTTTTTTCTAAGTTTTAATGCTGTAGCAAAAGAAGTGAGAGTCTTCCCTATCCCCGTAGGGGCCTTAATTAAATAAATATGATTTTCTACACATAAACTTAAATTATTCGTACATTGTTCAAAAAATAAATCTTTAAGTTTATTTATTCCTAAACTAGAATCAAATTTTTTAGAATTTATTTTTCTTTGTGTTTCAATATATCTTTCAACTAAATTTTCATCTAAATCAATATTTAAATTAAAATTTTCATTTAATATACCTGAGGCATGTTTTTTATCTGAATCAATGAGTAAAGAATTCAATAACTCAATTAACAAAAAAAATTCTAAATTAAGATTTTTATTAATTAATAGTTTTTCTTGCATAGATAAAGTTATAGTAGCATTAACTTTTTCTTGAATATTACTAAATCCAATATCAAAATCAATAGACAGATTTAATTCTTCCAATAAATTTAAATAAATTTCTCTAATTTCCGCATTATTTTTTAAACTTTTTAATTGAACATTAAGTTGTTCTTTTTTCTCTAAATCTAATTCAAATAATTGATTCAAAGTATCTAAATCCCCATGATGCTTCTTACAAATGAATGCACCAACATAAGGAAAAATAGTATTTTTAAATACTGAGATTTGAGATAAAAGTTCATAACAAAAAAAACCTGAAATTAAAGCATGATTTTTATAATTTATATTAAAATCTATTTTTCCTCCATTAATATACTTTTGAAAAAAAGAAGTTGCTTTTCCAAAATCATGACAATAACCAATAACTTTTGATAACAAAATCAAATTTTCTTTAGTAAGAACCGTTAAATATAAATCTTTTTTTCCAACTATCTCTCCCATTCTTCCTCCTACTCTTTTCAAATGTTCATATAATAAAATTTCTGGATGAGATTTAAGAGAGAATTTCATTTTAATCCTCGTAAAAAGCAATATTTTTTAAATTTCCTTGAAAATCAAATGAAATTACTTTTTTATAATTACTTTTTACCTTTAATAATAAGTTAGGTAGTTTATTATAGACTATTTCACCAACTTTTTGTAATTCTCTATTACAAATATTCTTTTCTTTTTCCTCCTCAGTACCAGAAAATATAAAATCTAAAGGCATTTTTTCTATATATATTTCAGAATTAGAATAATCTAAGTCTTCTCTTGAAGATAAATTTGAGATATTTGTAATTGATGAAATTTCAGAAACATTACTCGAGATTTGAAATTTGTCAATAACTTCGATAAATTCAATATCTCCTCTAAATTGTCTTTGTCCTAAATAAACACCAAATCCTAATCTTTTTGTTTTTATTCTATTAATAAAATCTTCCAAAGTAAATTTATTATTATCTTTAAACCATAAATAAACTCGGTATTTAATCATATCTTGAGAAATATCTTCTGGAGATAAAACTTCTAATCTTACTTGAGTATAGTCTCTTTGATTAGGTTTTTTAAAATAATTTAAACAATGAAATTGTTTTTTTAGAGTAGATAATATTTCAACAGAAATTTTACAATTTTCAGTACTTAGTTCAGAGTAATAAGAATCACGAGGTAATTCTAAAACTGAAGCAATAATTCCAAGAATATTTGTTCTATAAGGAATAAAAGAAGTAAAACTAGAAGAATTTGTATAAAATTTCTTCCAACAAGCCAACTTTCCTTTTAGTTCAAATACTACTAATTTATCCATTTTTAAAATTTTAAAGGAACAAACAAATTATTTTCCTCAAAAGATAATCCCTCAATTTTTAATCCGGAATCTTTAAAATATAGTATCTCTTTTATTAAAGATTTATTCAACTCTAAATATTCTTTTAACTTTGACAAATCTAGAATTACTTCAGAAATATCATTAATATTTTTATTTTTAATACTTACATACTCTCTCAAATCTTTAAGAAAATTATCTCCCTTCATTTCAACTCTCAAGTATAATCTAGGAGTCTGCCCTACTTTACTTCTAGTTTTACTTAATGGAATACTTCTTAACAGTGCTTTATCGAAAAGTTTTATCTCCTCTTCATTTAAATCTACTTTATTTTCACCAACATTTCTATAATTTATAGAACCAGAGAATACAATTAATGAATATTTTACCCTAAAATCCTTTCCAATTCCTTCCCCACTTGAGAATGAACTAGTAATAGTTTTCGATTCCTGAAGTTCTACCTGATTTAAGGAATAACCCCAAGTAAATTGAACGGGTCCAGTAAAATGAGTATTTGCCCCTTCATCAGCTAATACTGCCCCAAATAACTTAACATCGATACAATCTTTTTGTAATAAACTTTTTTCTTTTAACTGTTTAGCTCTATCTTTTGCATCTTTTGCATTAGAATTTACAAAAAGAGGTTTATCTTCAAAAAACTCTAAATAGTCTCTAATATACCTTTTCAATCGAACATCTGAAACTAAATTAGTTTGAGTATCATAATCCATACGAGGTTTATTCTCGTTGTCCATATCCCCATTAGGGTTAGTCATCTTTGCATCATAGATAAATAAAATTTCCGAGTTATTTTTTATATTTTCTGCCATTATTCTTCATCCTCATTAGTTTGTTCTTCTTCTTTAAGTTCATTGTTTGAATCAGAAACTTCAGAATTTTGAGTCCCTGCTTCAATACCTAGATAGGCACCTAAAAAATTACCTAACAAAATATAATAAGTAATTTCTTCTGGAGTCAAATTTGAATTACTTAAATCAAGTAATCTCTCATCACAACACGCAATTATTTTTTGATTAAATTTAAGTATATCATTAAATCCTAAAAATTCTATTATTTCATTCCTAAATTTAGGTATTTTCTCAGTTCTAATTCCATCAAAATTAATCTTATCCAAAAATGTTTTACTTTTATCTTTTTGAGCATAAACAATTTGATTAACTAAATAACCCAATATAACTAAACCTTGTTTTTCTACACCATTTTCTATATCAAGACCAAAAATATTTTTATGTAATGTGAAAAATTCTTGTAATCTTGCCAGTGGAACTTCTTTAATTAATAATTGTTTTTCTTTTTCCATTTTTTTGAATGTAACTAAATTATATTTTGTAAAAAATTGTAATGCATTAAAAGAGTCTATAATTAAAACAATATCTAATCCTTTAGAACTATTTTTATCTCTATTTAAATATTTAGATTTTAAGTTTAATAAATATTTTTTAATATATGTGTTAAAAATAACTTTTCGAGTATTAAAAATTGAATCTAATAATGAAAAAAATTCAGTTCGGTATATTTTAACTTTATCTTTACCACTATTCTCAATAAGTTGAGAGTAAAGAGAGTTCCAGATTGTATTTAATGAGATAACATTAGCCCGAGAAAAATACTTAAAAAAAGTTTTATTTTTATTAGCTACATCAAATAATACTAATTCTATTTTTGTAATATTTTTAAAATCCATGTTTGAAAAAAGTTTCATAATTTTGAAATCATTTTGACCTTTTTCATAAAATAATAAATCAAAAATAAGATTTTCTTGAGAATAAGAATATAACTTTCTTTCCTCTTCAAAAGGGACATATTTATTTCTTAGAAATAAGTTCATTTCTTCAATAATAATTGGTGCACAATCATTAAAATTTTTTATAATATATTCTGATTTAGGAATAATTAGATACTCTAAGTCCCTATATCTCTTTCTAAAATTGACCCAAATAAAATTTATTCCAACTAAGACTTGTTCAAATTCTGATTGGGATAAAGTAAATGCTTTATAACAATTTTTAGTATCACAATTTTCAAAAAAAACAGACTTAGCTTTATCAGTTATATAAAATTTAGTTAAAATTGATACCTCATTTGTAACTCTTTGATTCAAACCAGAAAGAGAAGAAATTTTTTGTTTTTTCACAACTTTTTTTTCTTTAAAGTTGATATCAAAATATTTCTCAACCATTTCATAATATCTTAATTCAATATAATTATCCCTAAACTCAGAATTTAAGATTGATTTACCATTAATATACAAAAAAAATATTTTAAATCTATCTTTAAACTCTTTTTTTGAAAAACCTGACTTTTGAATTAAATAATCTTCTATAGATAAAGCCCCAATATCAACAACTTTAGTAAAATCTAAAGAATCATTAGAATAAAATCTTTCTTTTAATGTCATAATAAATTCCTTAAATTTAATAAATTCTGATTTAAAATTCAACTCTTCTAAATATGTTAAAGTATCTGGAATAGATTTTTCAATTAAATTTTTTAAAGTAGGAGTAGCAAAAGAAAACTTTTTTGAATTTCCGGGAGCATTAAATACAAAGTATTCTCCCCTTAATTCTTTTGAAAGTTGTGGAGTAAATGAAATCTCAATATTATTTTTGGTTAGGTCTAAATTAAAAATTATACTTTGAGTTGGTTCTTGAGAATACTCTTCTTTTTTTGTATCCTTATTCTTAATTTTTTTAGTATATGTTTCTCTAATCGGGAGGGTCAAACAATCCAAAACTGCTTTTTTTCTTTCAATTTCAGGTAAATCATTATATTCTTTCAAAATTTCTTCTCCTAACCTTCTAAATGCTTCAATCATTTCTCCTTACCCTCCTCTAATTCTAAATTACTCTTCTCACTCAAAACCTTCTTCCCAGTCTCTTTCTCAAGTTCAATCCGTGCGTTTTTTGCAATACTTCCACCCTTATTTGCATCTTTTTTAAGTTCAATAAATCCTTTTGAATCTTTAACTTGTGTAATTTCAGTAGTTGCTTTTTCTCCAAGCATATTAAAAATCAATTCCAAATCAGTCATATAATCTCTTAAGTTCGCTTTAGATTTTTCAGGAATTTTTTTATAATCTTTATGTTCTTTTATTGATTTATCAAAAACTGCTTTATGAATTTCATTAGTCAAAATAGCAAAATCTTTCTTTTCTTCAATCCCTCTATTTTTCCATTCTTGTGTTAAATCTTGTCTTATCGCAATTCCCCTAAGTCTTTTATCAATCCAATCTTTAGGATAACCTTTCATTTCATAATAGGATTTTGCCCTATCTTGTGCAAGTTCAGGATTTTCAATTTCTTCAATTCTTTCTTGTCCTAATTGTGCAAGCCATTGTTTAAAAGGTTCTGCCCTTTTTGAAGGAATACTCTGAATTATTCTAAAAACATTTTTAGTTGATGCACAATCAGTTAGATATTTTTTTCCATCAGAAGCCTCAATTTTGAGTTGTCGACAATATGTCGATAACTGAATGCCAGTTTCTTCAAAATATCTTTTTTTAAGTCTATACCAATAATCTTTACTATCTAAACTATCTGTAAGTACTAAAACTATATCTATTATGGAATAATACCATTCTTCATTAAACCAAGTTCTTCTAATTCTCTTATCCTCAAATACGATGATTTTGGAATTCATTTTCTATCCCTCACTATATGCATAAAGCCAAACCCATAACTATTCATTGAACCGAATCCTGACTCAAAACCAACTTGTAAAATCTCTTTTTGAAGTTCAGAAATATCTCCAATTTTAAATCTTAGTTTATTTCCGTGAACCTTTAGTGGCTTACCTTTACGAACTTCGTCAAAGTCTTCTATAATCATACTAAAATGAGATTTTTTTTTACTTCCAACTTTTAATAGTTCTATTTCAACATTTTCAAACACTTTCATCTCTTTTGCTCTTTCTCCTTTTAGACCATAATATTTTTTTAACAAATTAAAATTTAAAGTTTTAATAAACAGTTCTTTTTCATTTTCAAAATTTATCTGTTTGTCTTCTTCTTTTTTGTCTCTGTTAGTCCTAATAATAATTGGTGTAACTGATTCAATAATGGTCTGTGAAAAAACTTCATCCTTAAATATATTCATAGAAATAATCTCAAAACTTGCTTCTCCCAAATTTAATTTGCTATCTATCTGAATCTTAGTAAGTAAATGTAGAATTAAGTCAGGAACTGGTGAACTAATGAAAATTGAATATATTTTTCCCTCCACTAATTTTTTATCTCTAATTGGAAAAATATTTGAAAAACAGAAATGACGAAAATTAGAGTTTTCTTTATCTAGTTTAAATTTAGAATCCTCCAAAATCCTATAAAGATAGCCTTTGAAGGCAGAGTTAAATTTTTTTGAGAAATTCTCTTGAGAACATGTCCCAAGAGCTTTCAATTCTAGTTTAATCCTTACCATAAAACAATCCAGAACATTATTACTTATAAATTTATTGAATGAACCCAGTAGAAAAATATATTTTTCAGGAAAAAAACGTAAGTCAGAGATATTACTTTTATTTTTTTATCTTAATTTTAAAAAATTTTAAAAAAGAAAATTAATTAAAAGACTAAGATTTATAAAAATAATAATTCATTTAGAAGATATCTATGATTAAAAAAGATTTATATATTACTCAGAATGGAGAATTACTAAAGAAAGGAAATACAATTTGGTTTCAAAATTCAATAAGGCAAAAACCACTCCCTGTTGCTCAAACCAATGCAGTTTATTGTTTTGCAGAAATAACTATAAATTCAAAGTTATTGGATTTTTTCACAAAACACCAGATTCCAATATATTTCTATAATTATTACGGGTTTTATAGCGGAGTTTATGCACCAAAACAAGAAACAATTTCTGGTTTATTGCTTGTAAAACAAACAGAGAGTTATCAAGATAAAGAAAAAAGATTGGTTATTGCAAAAGAATTTCTTAATAGCGCACTTTTAAATATGTGTTCTAATTTAGAAAATTATAAACTAACAGAGGAAAAGAATGAACTTAGAGCATATTTGGAAAAGTTGAGTAAGTGTAATGAAATCCAAGAATTAATGCTTACTGAGGCAAAAATGAGACAGTTCTATTATAGTTGCTTTAATAAGATTATAAAAAATCCAGATTTTGAGTTTGTTACTAGAGTAAAACAACCTCCAGATAATTATATTAACTGCTTGATAAGTTTTGGGAATTCTTGTTACTATACGACTGTTTTGAGTGAAATTTTTAAGACTCAATTAAACCCCACAGTTAGTTATTTGCATGAACCATTCGAAAGGCGTTATAGTTTAAATTTAGATATTTCTGAAATTTTTAAACCAATTATTGTAGATAGAATTATCTTTACTTTAATTAATAAAAATTTGATAAAGCCAGAACATTTTGATAAGGAATTAAATTTTTGTTATTTAAATAGTGAAGGAAGAAAAATCTTTTTGAAAGCTTATGATGAGAAACTTTCAGAGACGTTTAAACATCGGAAAATAGGACGAAAAATTTCTTATCGATATTTACCAAGACTCGAGTGTTATAAGCTAATTAAGTATTTGATGGAAAGTGAGGACTATGTCGGCTTTAAAATGGAGGAATATAAATAAAATGTATGTTTTGTTAGTTTATGATATTTGTGATAATAGAGTTACTTCTGTTTTGAAAATTTGTCGACAATATTTGCACAGGATCCAAAATTCTGTTATGGAAGGAGAAATTTCTGAATCTAATTTGAAAGCACTTAAAATGAAATTAAAGAAAGTTATTGTAGAAGATGAAGATGCAATTCTGATTTTCAAGTTTAGGTCTGAAAATCTATTCAAAAAAGAAGTACTCGGAAGAGAGAAACTTCCAATCGAAAATATTATCTAATATTGAAGAATAGTGGAAAATAAAGAGAATTGTTGTTTAATGGGAGTAAATAAATCGTATTTTTTCAGTTAGAGACCTAAATTGGCATATGTTCAATATTTATTAGGCTAGAATTAATAAGTTAAAGATTTAGAGGAGAACCAAAGATTTATATAATATAATGTAGAAATAAAAATTGCGAGGTTCTAAATTTAGCTTATTGCTTTTGAAAT